>CAXSIB010000031.1:0-15144 GCA_964237095.1 uncultured Actinomycetales bacterium | reverse complement strand
CACCCGCCGATGACGGGAGCCGCGGTCGCGTCCCGGCTCGCCCTCGCCGTGGGGGCGGCGGCGGTGCTCGCGGTGCTGCAGGTGCCCGGCGGCGCCGTGCCCCGGGTCGTGCTCGCGGCGGCCGGTCTGGCCGTCTTCGCGTGGGGGGTCCGCGCCCTGCTGCTCGTCGAGCTCCGCGGGCGCCTCGGGCGTGACCTGGCGGTCGCGATGCTCGCGGGCTTCTGCGTGGGCGGCGCCTACTTCGGGACGGACTCGGTGCTGCCGCTGGTGGTCCACGCCCACGGCGGCAGCACCTACGTCGCCGGGCTGGCGCTCACCGCGGCGAGCCTGGCGTGGTCGGCCGGCAGCTGGTGGCAGACCCGGCTGCTGGGCGCGCGGTCGCTGCGGGCGGTCCTCGTCCTCGGGGCCGCGCTGCTGGCACTGGGGATCCTGGCGACGAGCCTGGTCCAGGCGCGGTCCGACGGCCGCTGGATCGCCGCCGTCCCGGTCGCGCTCGGGGTCGCCGCCCTCGGCATGGGCCTCTCCTACCCGTGCGTGGCGCTGCTCGCGGTGGGCGACCGCAGCGGCGCCGGCCGGGCGGACGCGGGCACCGGCGACGCCTCCGGGCTGGTGCTGCTGGCCGGCTCCCTCGGCCCGGCGGTGACGATCGGCTCCCTCGGCGTGCTGGCCAGCACCGGCGGGCGGACCGGGGAGACGGTGTCCGCGGTGGTGCTCGTCGTCCTCGCGGCCGCCGCGGCGGTGCTCGCCCGCCTGACCGCCTGACCGCCTGACCGCCTGACCGCCTGACCGCCTGACCGCCTGACCCGGGCTCGGTCAGTGCCGGTTGGGGACCCGGATCTCCAGCGTGCTCGGCCTGATCCCGATGTCGAGGGTCCGACCGGCGGCGATCGCGTCGCCGTCGAGCTGGCGGGGCATCTCGTGGTCGGCCCGGATCCGGACCGTGCGCGCCGTGCGCCACTCGATCTCCTCGTCCGACGTCCCCTGCATCCGCACGAGCCGCCAGAAGACGCGGATCATCGCCCGGTTGCGCCGCGGGGCGACGACGATCACGTTGAGCAGGCCGTCGTCGGGCACCGCGCCGGGCAGCAGGTTCAGCACCTGCAGGGATCCGACGTTGCCGACGATCACCGTCCGGGCGTGGCGCACCAGGACCTCGTCGTCGTCGATGGTGACCTCGACCCGCACCGCCTCGTCGAGCAGGTGCCGGGCGCCGGTGACGACGTACGCCGACAGCCCGAGCACCTTCTTCAGCCGCCGCGGGACATCGGCCATGATCGCCCCGTCGAAGCCGAGGCCCGCCATGACGACGAACCCGTCGGGGGGCAGCCCGTCACCGGAGACCGTGGCGGAGTCCAGCAGCCGCGACGTGCCGGCCATCACCGCGTCGAGCGCGGGGCCCTCCTGCAGGGGCAGGCGCAGGTTGCGGGCCAGCAGGTTCGACGTCCCCGACGGGATGACCCCGACCGGGACGCCGGACCCCGCCGCCTCGGTGCAGACGGTGCGCACGGTGCCGTCCCCGCCGGCGGCGACCAGCAGGCGGGCGCCCGCGGCGAGGGCGGCCCGGGTCGCGGAGTGCCCGGAGTCGTCGGCCGCCGTCTCGTGGAAGGTGACCCGCCAGCTGACCCCGGACCCGTCCGCCCGCGACCCCAGCCCGGCCTCCACCCGCCGCTTGAACGCCTCGATGTCGGCGAACTTCGTCGGGTTGAACACGACCGCCGCCGGGGAGACCACGGCCGGGCGGTCCCGGCCGTTCCAGCTGCGGACGATCCGCCACAGCAGCGGGCCGTCGGTGAGCAGGCCCGTCCGCCGGCCCAGCAGGACCCCGGTCGCGCCGAGCGCGGCCCCGGCGAGCACGTCGGACAGGTCGTAGGCGCCGATCCCGACCTGGGCGAGCCCGACCACGACGAGGGTGAACCAGGTGAGGGCCCAGGCGCCGCGGCGCCGGTTGCCGTAGGCGATGAGCAGCGAGCCGCCGACCGCCACCGCCGTCGTCGTGTGGACGTCGGGGAACGCCGACGTCGCCGCCGCGACGACCGCGTCGGGGAGGCTCGGTCCGGGCCGGGTGAGCAGCGCGGCCAGCCAGAGGCGGACGGCCGAGGTGAGCAGCACGACCAGGGCGATCCCGACCGGCGGCCCCCACAGCGGAGCGGCGGCCGACCCCCACTCGAAGGCCCAGGACACCCAGCTGCGGCGGTGGCGGGAGCGCAGCAGCCGGCCGCGGCCGAGGTTGGCCGCCCCGATCAGGCCGATCGCCCCGACGACCACCGGCGCGGAGATGAGGGTGATCAGGCGGAGCGGCAGCTCGACGGCCCGGCTGGACCGGGCCGGTCCGCTCAGGAAGACGGTGACGGGGTGGTCGACGCCCCGCGTGGCCGCCGGGGCCAGCAGGACCAGGAGCGCGAGCGCGACGAGGACCGCCGGGGCGAGCAGCTCCAGCACCAGCCGGGCGGCGCGGCGGCCACGAGGTCGCATCGTGCACCCCCGTCGCCGACGCCGGTCCGGCCGGTCCGGACGCCGCCCGGCCCATCCTCCCCGAAGCGCCCCACCTCGTGCGCGATCCGCCCGGCGCGGACCGCGTCGAGGAGGCCGGTGGCGGTGCTCAGGCCGCGTGCGGGGTGCGCGGGTCCAGCATGCGGTGCAGGGTCGCGGTCTGGACGAGGCCGTAGACCAGGTGCGGGATCGCGTCGGCGGTCACCGACTTCGCGGTCCAGGTGTGGGGGTCGGTGACGCCCAGCTTCGTCATGACCCCGTCGGAGAGCCCCATCGCGCCGAAGCCCAGGAGGAACGGGGCCAGGGCCTTGGGGATCTTCACGTGGTACGCGCGCAGCAGCCCGGCCGCCGCGCCCAGCCCGACCCCGACGCCGATCCCGGCGAGGTTGCCCAGCGCCGTCTTCCGGTTGTCGGCGGTCTCCCCGTCGCCGGGGACCTCGGTGCCGGCCCTGTCGGCGAGGGCCTCCGCGGTCTGCTTGGTGCTGACGTCACCGGGGGTGCCGGCGTAGGCCTGCAGCAGGTAGCTGACGACGTTGAGGCCGGTGGTGCCGGCCGCGCCGGCGGCCGCTCCGGCGACGATCCCGGCGAGTGCGCGTGCCATGGTTCTCCTCCTCGACTGAAGTTTTCCTCCGAAACTGTCACACCGGGACCCGACCCGCCTGCCGAGCCGGCCGCCGGGCTCGCGCCGACCGCCCGGCGGCTCAGCCGGCGCGGGTGATCCAGAGCGCGTCCCAGGGTGCGAGCCACACGCTCCCGCCGCCCCCGAGGCGGACCGGCCGGCCGCTCAGTGCGTCCACGCCGGGCAGGAGCCCCCGTGCCCACAGGCGTTCCACCGGGTACGGCCGCCAGGTGTGGATGACGTCGTAGAGCGCGAGCAGCTCCCCTCGGGGTGGCGGCGCAGGACGGGCAGCACCCCGGGGTCGGCCGGGTCGAGCACCTCCGGGGCCACCGACGCGTGCAGCTGCGGCAGCCCCGCCCGGGTCCGGGCGAGCCGGCGGAGCCCCGCGAAGACCCGTCCCTCCACGGTGTCCGGCTGGTCGCGGCGGGCCGTCGCCACCGGGTCCAGGCGGGGGCGGTGGACCCAGCGGTTGTCCTCGCCGTGCCCTGGCTCCGGGGCCGACACGGTGCGCTGATCGGACGACGGGTCGGGGAAGCGGTCAGCTCGTGCGGAGGTCGTCCACCGCCGGGCCACCCTCGTCCGTGCTGCCGCGGTCGGCGCCGGTGCGGGCGTCCACGAAGGTCAGGAACAGGCAGTCGTGGTGGACGACGGGGGCGACACGATCGGGCGAGCCGCTCGGCGGCGCCGGCCCGCCGGTGGAGGAGCAGTCGGCGCCGTCGTCGATGACCACCCAGGTGAGCCGGCGGACGTCGAACCGCCGCACGCCGCCGCCGGGGAGGATCCGGCCCTGCCCGTTGTTCGTGTAGAGCGCGAGCGCCACGACCGGCGTCACCGTGCCGTGCGGGTCGGGCCAGTACCGGCGGGCCAGTGCGAACGCCCTGGCCCCGCTGACGACCGGCCGGACCCCGGCGGGCGGTGGCGCGAAGACGACGTCGCCGTCGTCCAGGTGCACGTGCTCGAACCGGGTCACCACGAAGGCCGGACCCGTCCTCGTGCCGGCGATGGTCGGCGTCGGCCGGACTCCGTCGATGGCGCCCGGCCGGGATGGGACCGATGGCGACGCCGAGGGGCTCGCCCGCCGAGCGGCCGTCGCCGCGACGGAGCTGCCGGGCGTACCCGCCCCCGCCCCGGCCACCGAGGCGGCGCCGGGGGACGACACCGGCCCGCAGCCGGCCGCGGCCGCGCTCACCGCGGCGAGGACCGCTCCCACCGCCACCGTCCGTCGCCCGGTCACGGACGTGGGACGCGGGCCGGCGACCCGCGGTTCCACCGGCTCAGCGGGTCGACAGGGTCGCCGGCCGGGCTCAGACCTGGGGGACCGGGGTCTCCTGGCCGGCGAACTGGGTGCGGTAGAGCTCCTCGTACAGCCCGCCGGCCGCGAGCAGCTCGGCGTGGGTGCCGCGCTCGGCGATCCGGCCGTCGACGATGACCAGGATCGCGTCGGCGGCGCGGACGGTGGACAGCCGATGGGCGATGACGAGCGCGGTCCGCCCGGTGAGGGCGCGGGTGAGGGCGTCCTGGATCGCCGCCTCCGACCGGGAGTCCAGGTGCGCGGTCGCCTCGTCCAGGACGACCACGCGGGGGGCCTTCAGCAGCAGCCGCGCGATCGCGAGGCGCTGTTTCTCCCCACCGGACAGCCGGTGCCCGCGGTCCCCGACGACGGTGTCGAGCCCGTCGGGCAGGGACGCGACGAGCTCGGCCAGCTGGGCGTCGGCGATCACCTGCTGCAGCTGGGCGTCGGTCGCGTCGGGCCGGGCGAACAGCAGGTTGTCGCGGATCGAGTCGTGGAAGAGGTGGGCGTCCTGGGTCACCACCCCGACGGTGTCGCGGACGGACTCCGCGGTGGCGTGGCGCAGGTCGAGCCCGTTGAGCCGGATGGCGCCGCCGTCGACGTCGTACAGGCGGGGCAGCAGGGCGCTGATCGTGGTCTTGCCCGCGCCCGACGGCCCGACGAGCGCGACCAGCTGGCCGGGCTCGATGGTCGCGTCGATCCCGTGCAGGACCTCCCGCGACGGCCGGTCGTCCAGCACCGCCACGGACTCCAGCGACGCCAGGGACACCTGGCTGGCGGTGGGGTAGCCGAAGCGGACGTCGTCGAACACGACCGCCACCGGCCCGGCGGGGATCGCGACCGCGTCGGGGGCCTCGGTGATCATCGGCTGCAGGTCGAGGATCTCGAAGACCCGGTCGAAGGAGACGAGGGCGGTCATCACGTCGACGTTCAGCGAGGACAGACCGGTCAGCGGCCCGTAGAGCCGGTTGAGCAGCGCCACCAGGGCGACCACGGTGCCCACGCTGAGGGAGTCCGGGTGCGTGGCGAGCACGCCGCCCCAGCCGTAGACGAGTGCGGTCGCGAGGGAGGACGTCAGGACGAGGGCGAGGAAGAAGACCCGGCCGTACATGGCGGTCTGGATGCCGATGTCGCGCACCCGCCCGGCCCGGCGGGCGAAGCTGGCCCGCTCCTCGGCGGGCCGCCCGAACAGCTTGACGAGCATCGCGCCGCCGACGTCGAACCGCTCGGTGGTGGTGTTGGTCAGCGACGCGTTCAGGTTGTAGCTCTCCCGCGCCAGCTGCGACAGCCGCCGCCCGATGCGCCGCGCCGGGAGCACGAACACGGGCAGCAGCACCAGCGCCACCAGGGTGATCGGCCACGAGAGGAACGCCATCGCCCCGACCGTGAACACCACCGTGATGATGTTGGACACCGCGGAGGAGAGGGTGTTCGTGAACGCCTGCTGGGCGCCGAGCACGTCGGAGTTCAGCCGGGACACCAGCGCACCGGTGCGGGTCCGGTTGAAGAACGCCAGCGGCATCTCCCCGACGTGCCCGAACACCGCGACGCGGAGGTCGTAGATGAGGCCCTCGCCGACGCGCGCGGAGATGAACCGCTGCGCGAGGGACAGGCCGGCGTCGACGAGGGCGATCACCGCGACCAGGACCGCCAGCTCGACCACGACGTCGGCCCGCTTCGGCACGATGCCCCGGTTGATGATCTCCCGGTAGATCAGCGGGTTGGCCACCGAGAGCACGGCGTCGGCGACGATCAGCAGGACGAACAGGGCGAGCACCCGGTGGTAGGGCTGGGCGAAGCGCAGGACCCGCCGGACGGTGCCGCGGGTGACGCCCTTCTTCGGGGTCCCCTCGTCCGCCGTGCTCAGCCGGAAGGCACGGGCCGCCGGTCCCATCCCGTGCATCGCCACCGCGCCATCCTCCCGCGGGCACCCGGTCGCCGCGGGTGGGTGCGCTACCGGCGTAACGCCCCGCCACCGACGACCGGTCCCACCCGCCGGCCTACTTGCGGCCGGCGGTCCACGTCATGCCCCAGCCGTAGGCCTGGTCGAGGGCGGCCTGCCCGCCGTCGAGGTAGCGCACCTCGCGGCGGACGGTGAGGTCGGTGCCGCCGCCCTCGAGCAGGGCGATCGCGCACATCCGGGACCGGCCGGCCTGCTCGTCGAGGCGGACCTCGATCGAGGGCCCCGAGCCCGGGGTCAGGGTGACGACCCCGTGGGCCTCCTCGAAGCTCGGGACCCCGTCGTAGATGCTGGCGAAGACCAGCACCCGGCGGATCTCCCCGGCCCGGGCCAGGTTGACGAAGAGGTCCTCCCCGCCGCTGCTCTCCCCCGACCGGTCGTCCCCGCTGAGTGAGATGTACGGCGGGGCGTCCAGGCGCCCGAAGGCGTTGCCGAGGGCCTGCACCACGCCCTTGCTGCCGTCGGTCAGCTCGTACAGGCAGCCCAGGTCGAGGTCGATGCCCTTCGGCGGCCCGGCGAGCCGCTTGAGCAGCCCGCCCTTCGCCGCGGGGGGTCGGGCCTCCCAGTTCAGGTTCACGTGCAGGCGGCCCGTCTGCTTCGACAGCGACACCGTCGGCGCGGACTTGGTCAGCGTCACCCGGCCCGGGTTGGCCAGCGGGCCGGCCGCCGCGGGCGGGGCGGGCGCGGACTTGCGGTAGTCGATCGACACGAGGGTCAGACCCCCACGCCGAAGTCGCTGGCGATGCCGGCGAGGCCGGAGGCGTAGCCCTGCCCGACGGCCCGGAACTTCCAGTCGGCGCCGTTGCGGTAGAGCTCCCCGAACAGCATCGCGGTCTCGGTCGCGGCGTCCTCGGTCAGGTCGTACCGGGCGATCTCGGTCCCGCCGGCCTTGTTGACGACGCGGATGAACGCGTTGCGGACCTGGCCGAAGCCCTGCCGGCGGTTCTCGCCCTCGTACACGCTGACCGGGAAGACGATCTTCGCGACCTCGGCCGGCACCGCGGTCAGGTTGACCCGGATCGTCTCGTCGTCACCCTCGCCGGCGCCGGTGAGGTTGTCCCCGCCGTGCTCGACCGAGCCGTCGGGCGACACCGTGTTGTTGAAGAAGACGAAGTGCTTGTCGGACAGCACCTTGCCGTCCTCCTTCACCATGAGGGCGGAGGCGTCGAGGTCGAAGTCGACCCCGGTGGTGACGCGGGCATCCCAGCCCAGGCCGATGATCACCTCGGTCAGTCCGGGGGCCTCCTTGCTCAGCGAGACGTTCCCGCCCTTGGTCAGGCTCACGCCCATGTCATGTCCTCTCGGGTCTGCGTGCAGGGGATGGTGCGGATGGAGTGCTCGTGCGGTGCCGCGGTGGTGCGGTGGTGGCGCGGTGGAGGTCGCGCTGCTCAGAGGTCGAACTCGGCGGGGGCGATGCCCACCGCGAAGCACGCCTCCCGGACGACCGCGCGCTCGGCGGCGTCGAAGGTGCCGTCCGCGGCGCCGATGACGATGCCGATCGAGATGACCGCGCGGGCCTGGTCGGGTTTGGCCTTGAGCGCGGCGACGGCGGCGACGGCCTCGACCCTGCCGAAGTCCGGGTCGCGTTCGAGCTTGTCGCACCACCGGTCGAAGGTGGTCCGGAGGTCGTCCGGCTCGAAGGCGGCGAGTGAGTCGTTGGTCGTGATCAGCGTCGCGGTCCGCCGGCGCTCCGCGGCGTCCACGGTGCCGTCGGCCGAGGCGATGAGCGCGCACATCGCCATGGAGCCCTCGGCGAACTCCCTGCCCCTGAACTGGGCGGCCTTCGTCTTCAGCTGGTCGTTCATCGTCCGGGTCCTGGCCTTGACCTGATCCCAGATCGCCATGGCGGGTCCTGTTCTCTCGGGGTGGGGACTCCTCTAGCCTCGGCGCGCGGACCGCCGCCGTCAGCGTGCGATCGCGGACGCCCTCGGTGGTGCTGCCTGCCGAGGTCCGGCAATCGACCTCCCGGCAGATCGGGTCATCCGGTCTCCCCGGGGATCAGTTCGGCAGTCCCGCCCGTCCGGTGGAGCCTCGGTGCGGTCGGGTCTCCTGACGGACCCCTGACATCCTGTGGTCGTGGTGGCCACCGTCGCGGTCCTGTCCGACGTCCACGGCGTCCTGCCGCTGCTCGACGCGGTGCTCGCCGAGCCCGACGTCCGCGCCGCGGACCTGGTCGTCGTGTGCGGGGACCACGCGGCCGGGCCGCAGCCGACGCAGGTCCTGGACCGCCTGAGGGAGCTCGGCGCCCGGGGTGTGCTGGTGCGCGGGAACGCCGACCGCGAGCTCGCCGCGCTGGGCCGGGGCGACGACCTCGACGTGGGCGACCCGATCAGCGACTGGGCGGCCGCGCAGCTGCGCCCGGGTGACGGCGAGTGGCTCGACGGACTCGCCCAGCCCTCGCTCACGCTGGCGGTCGACGGCTTCGGGCCGGTGGTGTTCTGCCACGCCACCCCGCGCGACGACACGGAGGTGGTGCTGGTCGACAGCCGCCTCGAGCGGTGGACCGAGGTGTTCGCCGGCCTGCCCGACGACGTCCGGACGGTGGTGTGCGGGCACACGCACATGCCGTTCGCGCGGCTCGTGGCCGGGCGGCTCGTCGTGAACCCGGGCAGCGTCGGGATGTCCTACGGCCGCCCGGGCGCGCACTGGGCGCTGCTGCGCGACGGGGCGGTGACGCTGCGCCGGACCGTCCCGGACCTGCGTGCCGCCGCCGCCGCGGTCGTCGCGGACTCGGGCTACCCCGACCGCGCGGCGTGGGTGGCGGAGTACCTGCTCGACCCGCCCGGTGACGTCGAGGCGCTCACGACCTTCGGCCCCCGCGACGGCCGAGCGGGACCGCCCGCGCAGGGCTGAACCGGAGCGACGGCAGGAGGGACGGCGCTCCGACCGCGCCGGCGGCGGTCACAGGCCGGGTCCGGCACAGCGTGGACACAGGTCCGCCGTCCGAGCATCGGGCGACACCCCAACGAGATGGGCGCCCGGGTCCGGGCACGGCCGCCGCCGCTCGGTGCGCCGCCCGCTCGGGTCCTGGTCCGAGAGCTGGCGCACCCATGCCCGACATCCCCCGACGGTCCGTCCTGAGCGTGGGCGGGGCCCTCGGCGCGGCCGCCCTGCTCGGCCGCCCCGGAACAGCCACCGCCGGTCCGACCGCCGGTCCCGGTCGGACCGCCGCCGCCGGTTCGTCCGTGACGGTGGACTTCCGCACCACCGTCCACCCGCTCGACCGCTGGTCGATCGGCGGGACGATCCTCACCGAGTGGGGCGGCGGGGGCCACACCGCAGCTCCCGTCACGATCGTCACCGACGCCACATGGCGGGCGAGCCTCGGCGCGCTCGGGCCGCTGCACTGGCGGATCCCGCTCAACATGACGTCGGGGACCCCGTCGTCCAGCGAGCGGATCGGCGGCCGGGACGACGGCGCCGACTACCTCAAGGCGATCCGCTCGATCGGCGGCACGCCGTACCCGATCATCCAGGGCAACCCGCGGGACGACGACTTCTCGGCCGCGGACGTGGCCGCGTTCGTGCACTACGTCAACGACGACGGAGGAGCGCGGGCCGGCGGGAAGATCGAGCGGCTGGTCCTCGGCAACGAGCCGGACAATCTCGGTGCGACCGGGGTCCGGGACTACCTCGCCGCCCTCGACGGCCGCATCGCCGCCGCGAAGGGCGCCGACCCTGCCCTGCGGGTGAGTGCGCCGGCGTCCTCGCACTGGGGCAACGACGCGCTGGTGCGCAACGGCGCGGCGAAGCACGCGGGCGTGGACGTCCTCAGCTACCACGCCTACGACGGGGCCAACACCGGCAGCAACCCGCCCGGTTTTCCCGAGACCCGCCACTACTTCGACGACATGACCGCACTTCGGTCCTACCGGCCGGGCCTCACCGGCTACGGACTCGAGGAGGTGAACTTCGGGAGTGGCCAGGGGACGGGGCCGTTGTACGACTACCGGAATCTGGTGTGGTTGGCGTCGGTGATCGGGCAGGTGGTCACGGCGGGGGGCAACGTGAGCACGTTCGCGGATCTGAACGGGTCGTTCGGGATGATGAACGACGGCAACGGCGACGACGGTCAGCCGGGGCGGCTGTACACGAGGTTCCCGGCGTACTGGGCGGTGGGGATGTGGACGGGGATGAACGGGTTGTTCCGCCGGTTCGGGTCGGCGACGGTGGCGGCGAGTTCGTCGGTGTCGTTGGTGGATGTGTTCGCCACGGTCAACGGGAAGATCATGCTGATCAACAAGGACGGCACCCGCGACCACACCGTCACGGTCTCCCTGCTCGGGAAGACCACCGGCCACTGCTGGGCCTGGCAGACGAGGAAGAGCACCCCCACCGCCGGCCCGTCGGAGGTCGTCTCCAACCGCCCGTACTCCGGCGGTCAGGTCACGATCACCCTCCCCGCAGGGACGGTCACCAGCCTGGACGTGTGATCCCCCCGGTCACCGCCCGGCGGCCGGGGCGGTGGCCCGTCCCTCCGGGAAGATCGCGTGCACGGACGGGGTGATGACCGGCGGCTCGGCCGGCGTGGCGACCTCCGACGGCGCGGCCGACGGCTCGGGGGTGGTCCGGCCCCGCGAGGCCGACGTCCCGGGTGACGCCGCCGACGCGAGGGACGACGGGAGCGGGGCAGATCCTGCGACGTTGTAGGCGGTCCGGTCGACCCGGTAGAGCACGACCCGCTGGTCACCGGATCCGAAGGTCCTGATCACGGTGGCGTGGTCGAGTGCGGACCGGGTCGGTGACGGGCCCACGCTGAACTCGCGCATCTCGTTCGTCGAGAGGATGTAGTTGAGGTCTCTCCAGCGCTGGGGGAGGAAGCGGGCCGTGGAGATCGGGTCGAGGTTGAACTTGTAGTAGGCGACGGGTCCGTCCCACCCGTCGCTGGAGAACCCGGCCCGGGACAGGTCGACCCAGAACGCGTCGTCGGTCAGGATCCGCGCGTGCCGCCCGACGTGGGCGTCGACGTAGGCGACCGCGGCGGCGTCGTACGCCACCACGTCGGTGTCCTGGATGGGTGCCTCACCGCGAACGTAGGACGTCGCGAGGGGCAGCGAGACGGGGAGGGACACCGCGGCGACGAGGGCCGCGGCGACCGTCCGACCGGCGCCCCGGGCCCGCACGCGGGCGAAGACCTCGTCGGTCACCCCGGCCAGCGCGAGCCCGGCGAAGGGCAGGCCGGCCACGACGTACATCGACGGCAGGTACCCGCCCGGCTTGACCAGCGGCAGCGACCAGAGCAGGAAGCCCAGTCCGACCACCCGCAGCCGACGGACCGCCAGGCAGACCAGGGCGGCGACCGCGCCGCCGTAGAGCAGGTGGTGGTCGTAGGCCGTCCACGAGTCCAGCAGGGAGCGACGGCCTGACCCGGCCTCCCAGAGAGCGCCCGACCCGGAGCGGCTGAACAGCTGGTATTCGATCTCGTTGGTCCAGATCGAGACGTGCCGGCTCCCGGGGAACAGCTCGTCGCGCAGCAGGGCGAACAGCAGGTGCACCGAGCAGGTCAGCACGAACAGCCCCGCGAAGACGGTGACGGCCATCGCCCGCAGCGGCGGCCGGCAGTGGGTCCACAGCGCGTACAGGACCGCCGGGAGCAGGAGGACGACCGTCTCCTTGCTCAGGACGCCGATGGCGAGAGCCACCCCGGCGAGGCCGTACGTCCACTGCCGCCGGTGGGGGGAGAGCACCTGGAAGAGCGCGAGCAGCGCCCACGGCACCGCGATGTTGTCGAGGAGGACCTGGCGCGCCTCGACGACGTAGAGCGGGCTGAGCCCGGTGGCGGCGACCGCCACGACGGCCGTGACCCGGCCCAGGCCGAGCCGCCGGGCGATGCCGAAGACCAGCATCGTGGCCGCGAACGCGTACCCGACCATCACGGCCCGGTCGTCGACGACGGACAGCGCCCCGCCGAGGTGCAGGCGCTGCGCGATCGACGACGGGACGGCGATCTGCAGCCAGCCGAGGAACGGGTGGTCGTAGGTGTACGTGTAGGGCGTGATCCGCCCGTGCAGGGTGGCCCACGCCTGCTCGGCGTAGATGCCCTCGTCCCCACCGATCCCGGGGTACCGGTCGATGCCCCAGGCCACCAGCGTCGCCACCACCGCGCTCACGGCCGCCGCCAGGTAGAGGTCGACCGGGGGGTGCCGGCGCCGATCCCGTCCGGAACGGGCGCCGGCGGGCGGGGTGCGTTCGCGCGGGCGGTCCTCGAGGACCGTCATCGACCGACCGCCTCGGGTACGGGACTCCCGGCCGCGTGGCTCCCGACGCCGCTGCCCCCGGCATGGCCCGCGGTGACGGGCGTGTCGGCGAGACCGCTGTCGAGGTGCGGGGTGTCGGGCAGCAGTGCCCCGGCTCCGGCGTCGACCAGGTGGAGGCCGGTGTGCACGGTCTTCTCCCAGCGGTAGTCCCCGCGCAGGTACTTGACCCCGGCCCGCAGCGCCGCGAACGACAGCAGGGCCTGGTAGGCGGGCGCCGAGACGACGAGGCGCGCGTAGTCGTACAGCCGGACGTGGAAGCCGTGCTGGCGGCCGAACATCGCGAGCATCGTGCCCTCGATCGCCACCAGGAGCAGGGTCGGCACCGCGGGCAGCCACGACGTCATCGCCAGCCACAGCGGCGGCTTGGTGAAGGCGGCGACGACCGCCAGCGGCAGGGCGACGCCGCAGGCCGCCATGACCGTCGGCTGGAGAAGGTTCCAGGCCGCCATGCGCCGCTCCCGGGCAGCGGGCAGGTGCCGCCAGCTGCCCTTGGCCAGGGTCTGCAGGAAGCCGAGGTTCCACCGGGTCCGCTGCTTGGTCCAGGCCCGGATCGACGTCGGGGCCTCCTCGCGGGTGACGAGCTCGGGGTCGTAGGCCACCGTCACCCGATGGCCGAGGGCCAGCAGGCGGAGGCTCAGGTCGGCGTCCTCGGTGAGGTTCGCCTCGTCCCAGCCGTCGAGGGCGTCGAGGACCTCGCGTCGGAAGAAGATCGTGTTCCCGCCCATGAGGACCGAGCCGTGGGCCGCCGTGAAGTGCATCTTCGAGCCGTGGTGGGCGAAGTACTCCAGGGCGCTGCGCAGCGCCACGAAGGAGGACCGGAAGTTCGTCATGATGACGCCGCCCTGGACCACCGTGACCGCCGGGTCGCCGAAGGCCGCGTCGACCTGGCGGAGGAGTCCCGGCGCGGACACGCTCTCGGCGTCGAGCACGCCGATGATCTCCCCGGTGCAGTCGGCCAGGGCCGAGTTGAGCTGGGTCGGCTTGTTGTGCACCGGGCTCCGGCTGACCGACAGCGCGAGGCGCCCGCCCGGGTTCTCCTCGATGAGCCGACGGGCGACCGCGAGGGTGGCCGGGTCGTCGTAGCCGATGGTCAGGACCACCTGGACCCGCGGGTGCTGCTGGCGCAATGCGGCCGTGGCGGTGGCCCGCAGCACCTCGTACGCCTCCTCGCGCGCCGGTATGATCAACGAGAACGAGTGGCCGGCCTCCCCGGGCACACCCTGGAAACGGGTGTTCGCGTGCTTGTCCGGTGAATGCCAGGCATAGGTCGTCCAGTAGCACCCGTACAATGCGAGAACGGCCAGGGGGACGGCCAGGCACAGGGTGCCCGCCCAGAGGGAGATCGTCAGGTCGTGGAGCATCAGAGCCTTCTCGCTGGAACCGGCGGACCTGCGTTCTCAGAACGTCGGTCCGCCGGACGTGCAAAGCATGATCTGCTGCGAGGATGCCACGCGGTCACGGGGCCCGCAAACGGTGTGACCCGTTCGTGACAATTACTTGCCGTATTGTTCCTCTCACACAAAGTCATGATGCTATCGGGGGAACCATCACACGGAACCCGAACGTTGTATCCGGCCCGAGGGGGCCCGCGGAACCGCTCCGGCCCCTGGCCCGGGTCCGTCCGAGGTGACGACGCGGCGGCGGGCGCTGGTCCTGGGCGGCTCGGGTGCGGCGGTCGCGGCGGCGGTGGTCGGCACCCGCGCGATCCTCGGGCGGCCTGTCCCTCCGATGGGCGACGAGCCCCCGCCGGCCGGGACCCCCTTGATGGTGGACTTCCGGATCACTCAGTGGCCGCTGGACGTCTGGTCGATCGGGGGCACGATCCTCACGCAGTGGGGCCGGCGGGACGAGGAGGCCGTCACGATCGTCACCGACGCCACGTGGCGGGCGAGCCTCGGCGCCCTCGGCCCCCTGCACTGGCGGATCCCGCTGGACATGACGTCGGGGACCCCGTCGTCGAGTGAGCGCCTCGACGGTGCTCCCGACGGCGCCCGGTACCTCCTGGCCATCCGCTCGATCGGCGGCACGCCGTACCCGATCGTCCAGGGCAACCCGCGGGACAACGAGTTCTCGCCCGCCGACGTGGCCGCGTTCGTGCACTACTTCAACGACCCCGGAACAGGTCCGTCGCGGGGCGGCCCGGTCTCCCGGCTCATTCTGGGGAATGAGCCGGACTCGGACGGCTCCGCCGGCGTCGTCCGCTATCTCGCTGATCTGGGGGGCTGGATCGACGCGGCCCGCTCGGCCGATCCCGACATTCTCCTCAGTGCCCCGTCCGCATCGCACTGGGGCGACACGGCGCTGCTCGCCGACGGCGCCGCCCGCCACCGCGGCGTGGACGTCCTCAGCTACCACGCCTACGACGGCGCCGAACGCGGCTCCGATCCCCCGGGATTCCCGGAGACCGCCCATTACCACCGCGACATCACCACACTCCGGGCGGTCCGACCCGGATTCCGGGGGTACGGCGTGGAGGAGGTGAACTTCGGGAGTGGCCAGGGGACGGGGCCGTTGTACGACTACCGGA
>CAXSIB010000030.1:0-15244 GCA_964237095.1 uncultured Actinomycetales bacterium | reverse complement strand
CACCGCCAGCACTCCCGCTGGCGGCTCGTGGTGTCCCAGACGCTGCTGACCGTGGTCGTGCTCATCTTCCTCTTCCCGATCATCTGGATGATGCTGTCGGCGATCAAGCCCCTGGCCGACGTCTTCACGGTGCCGCCGAAGGTCTTCGGCTCCTCGATCGAGCTGGGCAACTTCAGGAGCGCCTGGGACTACCTGCCGTTCGGGCGCTTCATCCTCAACACCCTGTTCGTGTCGGTCCTGGGCACGCTCATCACCCTGGTGACGGCGGGCCTGTCGGCCTACGCCTTCGCCCGGCTGCACTTCCGCGGCCGGGACAAGCTCTTCCTGCTCTACCTGAGCACGCTGATCGTGCCGCAGGAGGTCATCGTCATCCCGATGTTCCTCTTCATGCAGAAGCTCGGCTGGGTCAACAGCTACCAGGCGCTGATCCTGCCGTGGGCGTTCACCGCGTTCGGGACGTTCCTGCTCAGGCAGTTCTTCCTGACGATCCCGCTCGAGCTGGAGGAGGCAGCCAAGATCGACGGCGCCGGGCACCTGCGCATCCTGCGCAGCGTGATCGTGCCGATCGCCGCGCCGGCCTTCGCCGTGCTCGCCGTCTTCACCTTCATCAACTACTGGAACAGCTTCCTGTGGCCGCTCATCATCATCAACGACACCAGCCACGTGACGGTCCCGCTGGGCCTCGAGCTCTTCCTCGGGCAGAACGGGCAGCGGTGGGACCTGCTGATGGCCGCGTCCACCATCTCGATGGCGCCTACCGTGCTCCTCGTGCTCGCCCTCCAGAAGTACCTCGTCCGCGGGATCGCCCTCTCCGGCCTCGGCGGCCGGTGACCGCGGAGCCCGTCCCGCCGGCCCGGTCGGCGGTGCGCCCCCTGCTCGCGCCGGCCGGGGGGCCGCGGGTCGCGCGGACGAGCGTCACCGACGAGGCGATCAGCCGGATCCGGCACATGATCCTCACCGCCGAGCTCTCCCCCGGCGACCGGCTGCCGCCCGAGGCGGAGCTCGCCGCACACCTCGGGCTGTCCCGGACGTCGCTGCGCGAGGCGGTGCGGGCGCTCACGTTCCTCGGGGTCATCGACACCCGCCAGGGGGACGGGACGTACGTCACCAGCCTCGGGCCGGAGCTGCTCTTCGACGCCCTCGGGCTCGCGGTGGACCTGCAGCGCGAGGACTCCCTCGCCGACCTGGTCGGTGTCCGCCGGATCCTCGAGCCGGCCGCCACGGCGCTGGCCGCGACCCGGATCAGCGAGCAGGCGCTGGCCGAGCTGCGGGCGTCGGTCGCCCCGCAGATGGTGGAGCAGCCGGCGGCCCGCCTCGTCGAGGTCGACCTCGAGTTCCACCGGACGATCGCGCGCGCCTCGGGCAACACGGTCCTCGGTCCGCTGCTCGACGGGCTGGCCGCGCCGACGGTCCGGATGCGCGTGTGGCGCGGGCTCTCGACCCAGGGCAGCGTCGCGCGGACCCTGGTCGAGCACCGGGCGATCGTGACGGCGCTCGAGGCCCGCGACCCGGAGCTCGCGCGGGCCGCCGCGACCGTCCACGTCGCCGGGGTGGAGACGTGGGTGCGGTCGCTCGACCCCGGCTGGAGTGCCCGAGCGGCGCGCGAGCTCGCGGCCACCGAACGACCGTGAACCGCGGTCCGGTGCAGGCGGTGACAGCCCGGGGGACAGCAGCTCGGAAGACAGCGGTGAGATGGGTGGCCGGCCGGCCCGACCGGGGCCGGCCGGTGCTGTGGGTGTGGATCGATCGAGGGGGACGGACGGCATGGTGCTGACAGGACAGGACGTCCCGGGACATCCGGCAGGACCGCTGGCCGGGCTGGTGGCGGTGGTCACCGGAGGCGCGTCGGGCATCGGGCTGGCGACCGGGCGGGCCCTGGCCGCGGCCGGGGCCCGGGTCGCGGCCCTCGACATCGCCCCCGCCGTCGACGCGCCGCTGACGGGCTTCCGCTGCGACGTGACCGACGACGCCGGCGTCCGCGCGGCGATCGCGGCGGTGGTCGACGCCTTCGGCAATCTCGACATCCTCGTCAACAACGCCGGGATCGGTGCCGCCGGGACCGTCGAGGACAACGGCGACGACGAGTGGCACCGGGTCTTCGACGTCAACGTGGTCGGGATCGCGCGGGTCAGCCGGGCCGCGCTGCCGCACCTGCGGCGGTCGGCCCACCCCGCGATCGTCAACACCTGCTCGATCGCCGGGACCGCCGGCCTGCCCCGGCGGGCGGTGTACTCGGCCACCAAGGGCGCGGTGGCGGCCCTCACCCGGGCGATGGCCGCGGACCACCTCGCCGAGGGGATCCGGGTCAACGCGGTCAACCCGGGCACCGCCGACACCCCCTGGGTCGGTCGCCTCCTCGACGCCGCCGCAGACCCCGCCGCCGAGCGGGCGGCGCTCGAGGCGCGCCAGCCGTCGGGCCGCCTCGTCACCGCCGAGGAGGTGGCGGCCGCGATCGTGTGGCTCGCCTCCCCGGCCGCGTCCGCGACGACGGGCAGCTCCCTCGAGGTCGACGGCGGGATGAGCGGCCTGCGGCTCCCGCCCCGCCCGGCGTGACGAGCGCGCCGACCAGCCCGACCAGCCCGACCGCTCCGATCACTCCGACCGCGCAGCCGAGCGTCGACGCCCACCACCACCTGTGGGACCCCGCGGTCCGCGCCCAGGACTGGCTCGGGTCGGCGGGCATGGAGCCCCTGCGACGCCGGTTCGGGGTCGACGACCTGGCGGCCGCGGTCGCGGCGACCCCGGTCACCCGGACCGTGCTGGTGCAGGTGCTCGCGGACGAGTCGGAGACGCGGGACTTCCTCACGACCGCGGCCGGGACCGACCCGACGGTCGCCGGCCCGGAGGTCGACGCCGGCGTCCGGATCACCGGAGTCGAGATCGCGGGGGTCGTCGGGTGGGTGGACCTCACCGCGCCCGACGTCGCCGACCACCTCGCCGCCCTGCGGGAGGGCCCGGGCGGAGACCGGCTCGTCGGCGTCCGCCACCTCGTCGAGGCCGAGGCCGACCCCGACTGGCTCCGGCGCCCGGCCGTCCTGCGGGGTCTGCGCGCGGTCGCCGCCGCCGGCCTCGGGTACGACCTGCTCGTCCGCACCGCCGCGCTGCCGGCCGCGCTCGACGCGGTCCGGGCCGTACCGGGCGGGCGGTTCGTCCTCGACCACGGCGCCAAGCCCCCCGTCGCCGCCGGCTGGTCCGACCCGGAGCGCGAGCCCTGGGTCGCCGGGATCCGCGCCCTCGCCGCCGAGTCGACCGTCGCGGTCAAGGTCTCCGGGCTGGTCACCGAGGCCGACCACGCCGCCTGGACCGTGGCCGACCTGCGGCCCTGGGCGGCCGAGCTGCTCGCCGCGTTCGGGCCGGGCCGGGCGATGTTCGGCTCCGACTGGCCGGTGTGCCTGCTCGCGGGCTCCTACGACCGGGTCGCCACCGCCTGGGCCGAGCTGGTGGCGGACCTGTCCCCCGCCGAGCGCGACGAGGTCGGCGGCGGGACGGCCGCGCGCTGGTACGGGCTCGACGGGCCGTCCTGACCCCGCGGGCGGCCGACGAGCTCCGCCGGGCGCCGCGGACGGCCGCCGGCTCACCGGACGACACGGTCACAATGGCTCGATGACCGGGAGCAGCGGGTGACGACCGCCCGGACGGAGAGGTCGCGCCGCGCGGTCCGGGCGGCCGGCGACCCACCCCTGCGGCACCGCTCCCGGGAGGACGGTGACGGGGTGCGGGGTGTCGCCCGGGTGGTCGGGGAGCTGATGCTGACGGCCGGGGCGGTCCTGCTGCTGTTCGTCGGCTGGCAGCTGTTCGGGACGGGTCTCGCCACCGCGCGGGCGCAGCACGACCTGCGCAGCGAGCTGACCCGGCAGTGGGACCGCCAGGCCGGGACCGCCGCGGCGGGGACGACCACCCCCGGGTCGAGTGCACCGGGGAACCAGGGCGGCGCCGGGAAGCCGGCAGCGGTGGCGCCGGCCCGCGAGGTCGCGCCGGCCGACGGCCGGCCCGTCGCCGAGCTGACGATCCCGCGGCTCAGCGACTCCTGGGTCGTCGTGCAGGGCGTCAGCCTCGACGACCTCGCGCTCGGACCGGGCCACTACCCGGGGACCGCGCTGCCCGGCCAGGTCGGCAACTTCGCGGTCGCCGGGCACCGCGCGACCCACGACCAGCCGTTCGCGTTCCTCGACCAGGTCCGCGTCGGGGACCGCCTGATCGTGACGACCGCGACTCGGGTGTACGTCTACCGGGTGTTCCACTCCATGCTCGTCCAGCCGACCCAGGTGAACGTCCTCGACCCCGTCCCCGGCGAGCCCGGCGCCGTCCCGACGCAGCGGCGCATCACCCTCACGACCTGCAACCCGCGCTGGGGTCACACGACGAGGCTCATCGTGTACGGCGTCCTCGCGTCGACGACCGTGCGCCCGGCGGGGACGGGCTGAGGCGTGTACGGAGCCCTGTGGCGGCGCCTGCCCGGACCGCTCCCGATGCGCCTGGCGATCGCCCTGCTGCTGCTGCTGGGGGTTCTCGCCGTGCTGTGGTTCGTCGTCTTCCCGTTCGTCGACGCCCGCTACAGCCTCAGCCCGGGGACGGTCGGCTAGGCCGGCCGAGCTGCCCGGCGAGCCGCCCGAGCAGCTCGAGCACGCCCGCCGGCCCGTCGACCGTCACGTCGGCGGCGGCGAGGACGTCCGGGTCGGTGCCGTCCTGGACCACCGCGACCCCGACGGCGGCGATCGCGCGCGCCCGCAGACCCGGGATCACCCGAAGGGCCGGGAGATCCCCGGTGTCGTCCCCGGCGTAGAGGACGGCCGCTGCCTCCCCGGTGGAGGCCGACCCCGACCCCGCCGCCGAGTCCGGATCCGACTCCTGGGACGCGCCCACCAGCCGGAGCAGCGAGGTGCCCTTGTCGGAGCCGTCGGGGCGGACCTCCGCGGCGAACCGGCCCGGCTCGAAGCGCAGCCCGTGCGCCGCGGCCAGCTCCCGGACGGCGGGTGTGAGGTCGTCCAGGGCCTGCTGCGGGTCGGCCGCCGGCCGGGTGTGGACGACGAGGGCGATGTCCTTGTCCTCCAGGTGCACCCCGTCGGCCGCGCCCGCGAGGATCCCGGGCAGCGCCTCGCGGACCGCCGCCACGGCGGCGCGGGTGGCGTCGTCGACGGTGGTCGTCACCCGGCCGGTCGAGGCGTCGAGCTCCTGCAGCCCGTACAGCCCGAGGACGCGGAGCCCTTCGAGGCCCGGGCGGCCGCCCAGCCCGGACAGCGCGAGCACGGTGGCCGGGGCCCGGCCGGTCACGAGGGCGAGCCGGACGCCGGCGGCGCCGAGCCGGGCGAGGACGTCGGCCATCCCGGGCAGGAGCGCGGACGCGGCCGGGTCGTGGACCAGCGGTGCGAGGGTGCCGTCGAAGTCGAGCGCGACCAGGGCCCGGCCGGGATCGGTGACGGCGGCCGCGGCGAACGCGGCGAGCGGGTCGACGTCGGCGTCAGGCCCGGATGCCGGTGTCAGCGCTCAGGGCTCCAGGCCGAGGCGGCGCGCGGACCGGGCGCGCTGGCGGGTCTGTCGGAGCCGCCGCAGCCGCTTGACCAGCAGCGGGTCGAACGCGAGGGACTCCTCGCGGTCGATGAGGGCGTTGAGGACCTGGTAGTAGCGCGTCGCGGACATGTCGAACTGGTCGCGGACGGCCTGCTCCTTGGCCCCGGCGAAACGCCACCACGAGCGCTCGAACGCGAGGATCGCCTCGTCACGCTCGGTCAGCGTGGTGTCGTACGGGACCGGCACGGCCGCAGGAGCTGCAGCCACCCCGACGACGCCGGCGCCCCCGCCGATGCGGTGCTCGACGACGTTGCCCATGTCAGCCCTCCCGTCGGCGGCGCGGATGCACCTCGACGAGGCTCAGTCTAGAGACGAACCACAGCCGTGTCATTCGGCCGCGCCCGGGGCCGTCCGGCGGATCCGGAGCTCGGCGGCGGCGGTGCGGGCCGGCGGCCGGCAGGCCGGGAGGGGCGACTCTGGGACACTGGGCCGTCCAGGGCGCGGGCGGTCGAGGGGATGCGGACGGTGACAGAGACACTGACCGGGGCAGGGACCGCGGTGGACGTGGTCCCCGACCCGGCGCACGGCGAGAGCGCCGCCGACGCCGGCAACCGCTTCATCGTCGTGGCCAACCGGCTGCCGGTGGACCGCGTGACCGGCCCGGACGGCGCGGTCAGCTGGCGGCGGAGCCCCGGCGGGCTCGTGAGCGCCCTCGAGCCGGTGATGCGGCGCCTCGACGGGGCCTGGGTCGGGTGGATCGGCGTCCCCTCCCCCGAGGGCGACACCGGGGCCGACGGCGAGCCGGGCGCCCCCGAGCCGTTCAGCGACGGCGGCTTCAACCTGGTCCCGGTCGGGCTGACGGCGCGCGAGGTCGCCAGCTACTACGAGGGGTTCTCCAACGCGACCCTCTGGCCGCTCTACCACGACGTGATCGCCGTGCCCCAGTACCACCGCCACTGGTGGGACGCCTACGTGCGCGTCAACCGCCGCTTCGCGGAGCGGATCGCGCGCATCGCCGCCCACGGCGCGGTCGTCTGGGTGCAGGACTACCAGCTGCAGCTGGTGCCCTCGATGCTCCGCGCGGTCCGGCCCGACCTGCGGATCGGCTTCTTCCTGCACATCCCGTTCCCGCCGGTCGAGCTGTTCGCCCAGCTGCCGTGGCGTCGCCAGGTCCTCGAGGGCCTCCTCGGGGCGGACCTCGTCGGCTTCCAGGTGCCCGGCGCGGCCGCCAACTTCCTCCGCCTGGCCGAGCGGTTCACCTCCTTCGAGGTGCGCGAGGACCACGTCGAGGTCGGCGAGGGCCGGCGCTGCCGGGCGGGGGCGTTCCCCATCTCCATCGACACCGCGGAGATGGAGGACCGGGCGCACCACCCCGCCGTCCAGGCCCGCGCGCGCCAGCTGCGCGAGGACCTCGGCCAGCCGCACACGGTGCTGCTCGGGGTGGACCGCCTCGACTACACGAAGGGGATCGTCCACCGGCTCAAGGCCTACGGCGAGCTGCTGGCCGACGGGGTCCTGAAGGCCGGTGACGTCACGTTCGTCCAGGTCGCCACCCCCAGCCGCGAGCGGGTCGAGGAGTACCGGCTGCTGCGCGACGAGATCGAGCTCCTGGTCGGCCGGCTCAACGGGGAGTACGGGAAGATCGGCTCCCCCGTCGTCCACTACATGCACAACTCCTACGACCGCGACGAGATGGCCGCGCTCTTCCAGGTCGCGGACGTCATGGTCGTGACCCCGCTGCGCGACGGCATGAACCTGGTCGCGAAGGAGTACGTGGCCGCCCGCCAGGACCTCGGCGGCGCGCTCGTGCTGTCGGAGTTCACCGGGGCCGCCCTCGAGCTGCCGCAGGCGTTCCTCGTCAACCCGCACGACATCGACGGGCTGAAGTCCGTGCTGGTGAAGGCGATCGAGGCCGACCCGGCCGACCGCGCCGACCGGATGCGGGCGATGCGTGCGGTCGTCGAGGCCCACGACGTCGACGCCTGGGCGGACGAGTTCCTGGCGTCCCTCGACGACGAGCCGTCGGCGCTGGACCGCGTGCAGGCGATCCCCGCGTCGATCGCGGACCTGCTGCGCCGCTGGCGGGAGTCGCGCCCCGGTGCCCAGTCCCACGAGGACGCCCGCGACTGAGCGGATCTTCCAGCGACCGCGTCAGGCCAGCAGGACCAGCTCGCAGGCGGTGACCCTGTGGCCGACGAGCCGCGGGTCCGCGCTGACGAGCGGGATGGCCCGCCGCGCGGCGAGCGCGACGTAGCACGCCAGGTCCACCGGCAGGTTGGCCCGCTTGGCCCAGGCGTCGGCCAGCAGCGGGACGACCTCGACCCGGTGCGCCGGGAACACCGCGAGGGTGTTCGCCGCCCGGGTCGCGACGGCGCTGCTCACCCGCCCGGCGTCCTCCGCGGCCTGGACGAGGGTCAGCACCTCGATGTCCAGGCTGGCCGGGACGAAGACCTCGGTCTCCCGGATCTGCGCCGCGACCGCGGCCGCCAGCGGGGAGCCGAGCAGGGCCTCCGCCACCGCCGCCGCGTCGATGACGACGGCCACCGGCTCAGGCCGCCCGCGCCGCGGCGACGGGTGCGTCGAGGGTGCCGGGGGCCGGCAGCGTCGCCAGCCACTCGGTCATGGTCGGGTTGGCGCTCTCCCGCATCAGCAGCCGGAGCACGTACTCCGAGAGGCTGACCCCCTCCCGGACCGACCGCCGGCGCAGCGTCTCGTGCACGTCGTCGGGGACGTTGCGGACCTGCAGCGCTGCCACCCCACGAACCTACCGGCGCGCCACCCGGCCGGGTACCGGACCCACGTCCCTGCTCCAGGAACCGACCGGTGGCACGGCCGCTCAGACCGCGGTGTAGCCGCCGTCGGCGGTCAGGACCGAGCCGGTGACGAAGGAGCTCGCGTCGCTGCAGAGGAACAGCGCCGCCGGACCGAGCTCGGCGGGCTGGCCCGCCCGCCGCTGCGGGGCGGCGTCGATCCAGAACGGGGAGTAGCGCGGGTCGTGGATCGGGCTCATCGCGGTCTCGATGTACCCGGGCGCGAGGGCGTTCACCCGGATGTGGTGCGGGGCCCACTCGACCGCGAGGGACCGCGTCAGGTGGTGCAGACCGGCCTTGCTCGCGTTGTACGCGGGCTGCCACTGCGGCCGGTTCACGATCTCGGCGGACATCGAGCCGATGTTGAGCATCACGCCGCCACCGGCCGTGATCATGTGTGGGGCCACGAGGACGGACAGGCGCCACACCGCGGTGAGGTTGACGTCGATGACCGCGGCCCACTCCTGCTCGGTGACCTCGATCGCGGGCCGGTGCACGCAGGCGCCGGCGTTGTTCACCAGCACGTCGATCCGGCCCTGGCGGGCGAGCACCGCGTCGACGAGGGCCTCGCACCGGGGGCGGTCGGTCAGGTCGACGGCGTGGGCCCACGCGTCGATGCCCGCGGCGGTCAGCTCCGCCACGGCCGCCTCGTTGTGGGCCTCGTCGCGCGCGGCCACGACGACCGTGGCCCCGGCCTCTCCGAGGGCGTGGGCGAGGGCGAGCCCGATGCCCTGGTTGGCGCCGGTCACGACCGCCGTGCGCCCGTGCAGGTCGAAGGTGTCCAGGACGGTCATGAGGTGCTCGTCTCTTCTCGTGGCGCTGTGGGGGGTCGATCCGGGGGGCCGGGCGCCCAGAGGTCGATGACCGGGAATCCCAGCTGCTCGAGCATGGTCCGCAGCAGGGGCAGGCTGATCCCGAGGACGTTGGACGGGTCGCCGTCGATGGAGTCGACGAACCAGCCGCCGTAGCCGTCGAGGGTGAAGGCGCCGGCCACCTCCAGCGGCTCGCCGGTCGCCACGTACGCGTCGATCTGCGCGTCGCTGACCGACGCGAACCGGACCGTCGTCGACCGCGTGTCCAGCGACGTGTGCCAGCCGTCGCCCCTCGGGGCCCAGATGACCGCGTGCCCGGTGTGCAGCCGGCCGGTCCGCCCGGACATCGCCCGCCAGCGTTCCCGGGCGACGTCGGCGGTGTGCGGCTTGCCGAGCAGCTGCCCGTCGAGCTCGAGCATCGAGTCGCAGCCGAGCACGAGGAGCTCCTCTCCCCCGACGCCGGCGGACCGCAGGAGGGAGTCCTGCGCCTTCTCCCCGGCGAGCAACGCCAGCCGGTCCACGACCGGGCGGTCCGCGACGGCGGCGAGCACCGCGTCCTCGTCGACGTCGGAGACGACCACCTCGGGGTGAAGGCCGGCGGCTCGGAGGACCGCGAGCCGCGCCGGGGACGCCGACGCGAGGACGAGCCTGGTCACGGCGCGACAGTAGCCGGGGGGCTCTGCACCGTCCGGGCCTCGACCCCCAGGACAGCCCGGAGCCTTGACGTATGAGCTCGACCCTATATAGCGTCACCGGCATGGACACAGCGGAGGTACGGCGCACCCTGACCGTCGGACCCGCCGGCGGCACGGTCACCCTCGACCGCCGGCTGGCCGCGACCCCTGGGCAGGTCTGGTCGGCGTGCACCGATCCCGACCGGCTGCGGCGCTGGCTCGGGATCGTCGCGGGGCAGCGCGCCGTCGGCGCGACGGTGACCCTCGCCATGACCGCCGACGACGTGGCGACCTGCCGCATCGACCGCTGCGAGGCGCCGCGGCTGCTGGTGTGCGGGTGGCGGGAGTCCGGCGGTCCCGACACCCTCGTGCGCCTCGCGCTGACCCCCGAGGGGACGGGCACCCGGCTCGTCCTCGAGCACGGCGGTCTCGCGCCGGGCGGGTCGCCCGGGGAGGGCGGCTACGGACCGGCCGGGTACGGCGCCGGCTGGGAGGACTTCCTGCGGGCGCTGGGCGAGCACCTCGAGCGCGCCGACGGCTCGGCCACCGACGTCCCGTGGGCCGAGGTCGAGCAGACGCTGCTCCCCCGGTGGCGGGCGCTGCTCCCGGCGACAGACACGGGGGATGCGCCGGACACGGCGGACACGGCGGGGGCCGGGGCGTGACGAACCCGCCGACCGGACCGGGCCCGGGGCCGGGTGTGCGCCGCAGCCTGCGCACCGCGGGCGACGCGGTGACCGTGCGCCTCGCCCGCCACCTCGACCATCCGCCGGCCGCCGTCTGGTCCGCCTGCACCGAGCCCGCGCGGCTGTCCCACTGGTTCGGCGAGGTGGGCCCGGTCCCGGACGTCGACGTCGACGGGGTCGGCGCCCGCCCGGGGAGCAGCGCGGAAGCCGGGGGTGGCGGCGGGACCGGCGGCGGCCTCCGCCTCGGGGGGTCGGCGTGGCTCTGGTCACCCGAGGCCGCCGACGGCGGCCGGATCAGCATCCGGCACTGCGATCCACCGCGCCGGCTGGTGGTCGGCTGGTCCTACGCGGAGGAACCCGCGAGCCGGGTCGAGCTGCGCCTGACCCCGGCCGGCGCGGGAGCGGGGACGGACCTCGTCCTCGAGCACACCGGGGCGGGCGGCTTCGAGGGTCCCGAGCACGGCGCCGGCTGGGAGACGTTCCTCGCGGCGCTGGACGCCCACCTGGCGACCGGGGCCGGTGATCCCGCCGACCTGCGCTGGGGACTGCTGGAGACGTCCCTGCAGGAGGTCTGGCTCGCCCTGGTCCCGGGCTCCGACCGGTGACCGACGTCTTCGAGGTGCTGGCCAGCCCGGCGCGGCGGCTGGTGCTCGACCAGCTGGCGGAGGGCGACCACACCGCCGGCGAGCTGACCGCGGTGGTCACCGCCGCGCTCGGGCTCACCCAGCCGGCCGTCTCACGGCACCTCGCGGTCCTGCGCGACGCCGGCCTGGTGAGCGTCCGGGCGGTCGGGACGACACGGGTCTACACGCTCGCCCCGGGCGGACTGCGGGAGACCCACGCCTGGCTGTCGCGCTACGAGGACCTGTGGTCCCGCCACCTCGACGCCCTCGAGACCGAGCTCGCCCGCGGTGCCCGGGCCGAGCGGGTGGCCACGACGCTCCCCTCCCGAGCCGCCGGCACCGGCCGCTCCCGCCGCCGCCCGGCCTGACCGCGGCGCCTGGCCGGGTCCGCGGCGCGGGTCCCGGCGGGCTCACGGCCGAGTGGCGTGAAACCCGCTGAGCGGGTGGGACACGTCTCTTGAGCAGCGGTCAGCGTCAGGCCGGGGCGCCGGCCGCGACCCGGAGCGCGTCGGGCAGCGTGAAGGCACCCTCGTAGAGCGCCGTGCCCACGATCGCGCTGTCGATCCCGCCGCCCATCGGGCCACTCGGGCCACTCGGCCCGGTCGGCTCCGCCGACGCGATCAGCTCCCTCGGGCGGGTCAGCGCCGCCAGCGCGGCGATGTCGGCGAGGGTCGAGATGCCGCCCGACGCGACCACCGGCGCCGGTGTCCGGGCCGCGACCTCCAGCAGCAGCTGGGTGTTCGGCCCGGTCAGGGTGCCGTCCCGGTTGATGTCGGTGACCACGTACCGGGCGCAGCCGGCCGCGTCGAGACGCTCGAGGGTCTCCCACAGGAGGCCGCCGTCGCGGGTCCAGCCGCGCGCGGACAGCCGGTGCGCGCCGTCGGGGGCGAGGCGGACGTCGAGGCCGACGGCGACCCGGTCGCCGTGCTCGCCGATGACCCGCGCACACCACTCCGGGTCCTCCAGCGCGGCGGTCCCGATGACGACCCGCGCACACCCGGTGCCGAGAGCGGCGGCGAGGGACTCGTCGTCGCGGATCCCGCCGGCCAGCTCGACCCGGACGTCCACCGCCGCGACCACGCCCGCGAGCAGCGTCCGGTTGTCCCCGCGCCCGAACGCCGCGTCGAGGTCGACCAGGTGCAGCCACCGCGCCCCCTGCTCCTGCCAGGCGCGGGCCGCGGCGAGCGGGTCGCCGTAGACCTTCCCCGAGCCCGCGACCCCCCGCACCAGCTGGGTCGCCTGGCCGCCGGTCACGTCGACGGCGGGCAGCAGGACGAGCGGGACGCGGGCGGGCTCAGGGGTCGGTACGGGGGGCACGGTCACCCCGCGATCCTCCCGGACGCCGCCGGGGGCGACCGACACGTGGTCGGTCGCCCCCTGCGGTCGGGCTCGCCGCTCTCGACCCGGCTCCGCGCCGGACCCGGGCTCGGGACTCGGTGGAGCCGCCGTCACTCCCCGCCGAGGTAGCCCGAGGGCAGGGTGCGCCCGGGGACCTGGTCCGGCCGCAGCACGGCGGTGTCGCCGGGGTAGGGCTTCGTCCAGCCGGTCGCGGCGTACCAGTCGAGGCGGTTGAGCTGGGCGGGGTTGACCGCGTCCTCCGCCCGGAGCTTCCCGGCCGCCTTCTGGGCCCTCCCCCAGGCGACCCACGCCTGGTAGGTCGCCCACTGCGAGGACGGCACCACCGGCACCGCTGCGCCCGGCCTCGTGGACGCCGCGGCCTGGACAGCCGTGCCCGGGGTCGCCCCGTGCAGCCCGAAGTCGAGGGGGATCTGGTTCGGCACGACCGTGTACGGCGTGAGGTCGGCCGTGCTGGTGAAGGCGTCGGTCATCGGGACCGCGGCGCGGTCCTCCTGGTTCATCGGGGCGATCCCGAGGATCTGCTCGATCGTCCGCACGACGTTGAGCTGGGTGTAATAGGTGCTGTCCACGCCGTTGCGCTTCGCGTACGGGCTGACCACCTGCAGCGTCGAGCGGTGGCCGTCGACGTGGTCGGTCCCGTTCTGGGAGTCGTCCTCGACGATGAAGACCGCCGAGCTGGCCCAGTACTTCGAGTGGGCGATGGAGCTGACGATCCGGCCGACCGCGAGGTCGTTGTCCGCCACCTGCGCGGTCGGGTACGGGTTCCCGGTCCCGACCGGGCTCGTGTGGTCGTCCGGCACCCACAGCAGGTTCAGGTCAGCCAGGTGGCCGCTCTTCACCGACGCGGCGAACGACCGCTGCCAGATGTCGGCCCGGTACTGGTCGGACACGTCGAGGTCGAACTGCGGGTAGGCGTGGTCGTCGATCGCGTTCAGGGACGGGATGTCCGCGTAGGTCGTGTACTTCCCGATCGGCACGGGCAGCGGGCCCTCGGCCTTGCCCTCGAGGATCCGTGAGTCGGTGAACCACTGCGACCAGGTCGGCGGGTTCTTCGCGGTGGTGGCGGTGAAGTAGTTGTTGTACTCGCTGAACGCCTTCGAGGTCTTCCCGGCGCGGGCGGCCGCGTTCCAGAGGAAGCCGTCCCGCTGGTAGGCCAGCGCGTCGCCGCCCTGGGCCGGGTAGCTGCGGTAGAAGGCGCCGAACTCCTTCTCGATGTAGTCGTTCGCGTCGGCCTGGACCAGCCAGTTGTGCCCGTCCGCGGACAGCGTGCCCTCGTCGTAGTAGTTGTCGAAGACGCCGAACTGGCGAGCCATCGCGTGCTGGTTCGGGGTGACGCTGCCGCCGAACTGGGTGAGCTTCGGGTCGGAGTCCCCCTTGCCGATGTCACCGAGCACCTGGTCGTAGGTGCGGTTCTCCTTGACGATCAGGAACACGTGCTTGATCTTCGAGGGCGCCCCGAGGGTGGTGGGGATGACCTGGGCCACCTGCTTCGCCGCGGCCGTCGGGGACTGCTTCGCGAGCAGGCGCTCCCAGTCGTTGTCGACGAACACCGCGTGGGTCAGTCCGGCCACGGCCGCCTGGCCCGGCATCGCGAACGTCGTGACCGAGCCGGTGTCGTCGTAGGTGTTGTGGCCGCTGACGGTCCGGGTGCCGGGACCCTTGGACAGGGTGGTGACCGGGCCGCGGCTGCCGATGCCCTTGTCGTTGGTGACGACGATCCTCCCGAGCTGCCGGTCGACCGCGACGTTCACCGGGTAGTCGTCGGTGGGGATCAGGCCCTGGTACCGCACCGGCGACCTGGCGTCGGTGAACCCGTACAGGGCGATCGCGTTGTCGCGGCCGATGCTGACGAGGACGTGGTGGGCGTCGGGCATGGTGATCGCGTTCGGGTAGCTGCCGACGGTCGAGCCGGGCAGCGGGTTGACGTTGAAGGTCTGCGTGACCTTCCGGCTCCGGGTGTCGATGATCGAGACGCTGTCCGCGTTGGAGTTCGCCACCAGGATCGTCGTCCCGCGGCGGTACAGCGCCGTCGGCTGGAGTCCGACCCGGATGGTGGACACGACCCGGCCGGACGCCAGACTCACCACGCTGACGGTGCCGTCGGCCACCGCGCCCGTGGAGCGGTTCGCGACGACCTTGGTCGCGTTGCCCGGCTCCTGGGAGTTCGTGAGGTTGGTCGGGTCCCCCGCCTTCGCCCGGCGGCCGCCCTCGTTCGAGACGTAGGCGAGACCGCCGACGACCAGCACCTGGCGGGGCGCCACGCCGACCGGGGTCTGGTGCAGGACGGCGTTCGTCCTGGTGTCCAGCGTGGCCAGGGTGTTCGCACCGTTGAAGGCGACGTACAGCTTCCGCCCGTCGGCCGAGAGCGCCATGCCCGACGGCAGTGCCGACCTGGCCGGGGTGCCCGTCGCGATGACGACGGGCTTCGGCGCGACCCGGCCCGAAGCCAGGACGGAGAACTTGAGGATGTCCGCGCTCTGCGACATCCAGAGCGTCCTCCCGTCCGCCGAGAACAGGGGGCCGTCGGCGGCGACGGTGGCGTCGCCGAGAGTGGGGTCGGTCTTGGTCAGACCGGTGCCGACCCGCTGGAGGACGCGCCCGGACCGCAGGTCGACCAGCGTCAGGTAGCCGGTGAACTCGTGCCACGAGAGCGTGGCCAGGGTCGTCCCGTCCGGGCTGATCGTGGAGGACAGCATCCGGCCGGACCGGTCGAGGATCCGCTGGCCGTAGGGGGTGATCCGCTGGTTGTCCGTCAGCAGGATGCCGTGCCCG
>CAXSIB010000029.1:0-15303 GCA_964237095.1 uncultured Actinomycetales bacterium | reverse complement strand
TGGCGAGAGCGACCAGCGCCGCGGACGCCAGGTAGTGCACCGACACGACCCACGGGTCAAGGTGGCTGAGCACCGACACGCCGCCGAGGACCGCCTGGGCCGGGATCCCGGCCATGAGCGCGATCGCGAGACCGCGGTGGTCGCGGCGCCGGGGCCGCTCGGCGATCGCGGCCACGAGCGTCGCGAGGGTCAGCACGGTGAGGACGACCGTGAGGACGCGGTTCCCGAACTCGATCTCGCCGTGGTAGCCGTAGGCCGGGGTGTTCACGTACGAGCCGTCGGTGCACCGGGGCCACGTCGGACAGCCGAGCCCGGAGTCGCTCAGGCGGACCGCGCCGCCGGTCCCGATCACGAGCACCTGGGCCACCAGAGAGGCGACCGCGAGCCGCCGGACCGTCGCGACCAGGCGCCCGCCGTGGCGCTCCGGCCCCGGTCGGGCGGGCGGGTCCGGCGGCGCGGCCGGTCCCACGGGTCCGGCCGGGCCGGCCGGCAGCCGGCCGGTGGTGACGGTGGTGACGGTGGTGTCGGTGGTGTCGGTGGTGTCGGTGGTCTGCGTCACGGGTCTCAGTCCCAGCGGAAGAAGCGGACGGCGAGCAGCGAGCCCACGACGGCCCACGCGAGCAGGACGGCGACCGCGACCAGCGGCAGCCCACCGCCGGCACAGACCTGGCGCAGTGCCTGCGCGAGGGCCCCGGAGGGCAGCCCGGCGGCGACCGGCCGCACGGCGGGCGGGTAGTGCGACGCGGGCACGAGGACCGCGGACAGCCCGAGCAGCAGCACGTAGGCGAGGTTGGCCACGCCGAGGGTGGTCTCGGCCGGCAGGGTCCCCGCCACGAGCATCCCGAGCGGGGCGATGGCCGCGATGCCGAGCAGCAGCAGGAGGACGACCTCGGCGACCGCCAGGACCGGCGACCCGGCGCGGGGGTGCCAGCCCAGGGCGAGACCGGCCGCCGCGACGACGACCGCCTGCCCCGCGACGACGACGAGGGTCGACAGGGCCTTGCCGGCCAGCAGCCCGCCGCGTGACAGCGGGGTGGCCCCGAGCCGGCGCAGGACCCCGTGCTGGCGCTCGAAGCCGGTGGTGATGGCCAGGCTCACGAACGCGGTCGAGAGGACCGCCAGCGCCAGCACGCCGGGCACCGCGAGGTCGATGCGCGGCCCGGTCGTGGTGACGAGGGGGGCGCGGGACAGCACGACGAGCGCGAGCAGCGGGATGACGAGCGCCACGAGCAGCTGCTCGGGGTTGCGCAAGTGCACCCGGGTCTCGATCGAGGCGTGGGCCAGCACGCAGCGCCACGCCGCCGCGCCGGCCGGGGCGGCCGCCGGGGTGAGGGCGCCGGGGGTCGACCGCGGGGGCGCCACGGTGAGCGCGCTCACCGGATCCGCCGGCCGGTCAGCTCCAGGAACACGTCCTCGAGGCTCGCACGCTCCACCGACAGGTCCCGCGCCAGGACCCGGTGGGCCGCGCACCACGCGGTCAGGGTGGCCAGCACGTCGGGGGTGACGCCGGTGGTCAGGACGTAGCTGCCGGGCCCGGGCTCGGCCACCGTGGCCCCCACGGGCAGCGCGCTGACGAGGTCGGCCGTCGCCATCCCGGGCGGCCCGCTGAACCGGACGGTGTTCTCCGCGCCGAGCCCGGTGAGGTTGGCCGGGGTGTCGGCGACGACGACCCGCCCGGCGTCGACGACCGCGACGAGGTCGGCGAGCTGCTCGGCCTCGTCCATCAGGTGCGTGCAGAGCACCACGGTCACCCCGGAGTCCCGCAGCTCCCCGACCAGCTCCCAGACCACGTGGCGGGCCGCCGGGTCCAGGCCCGCGGTCGGCTCGTCGAGGAAGACCAGCTCCGGCCGCCCGACCACGGCGGTCGCGACCGCCAGGCGCTGCTGCTGGCCGCCGGACAGCCGCCGGAACGGGGTCCGCCCGGCCGAGTGCAGCCCGAGGCGCTCCATCAGCTCCGGCACCGGGAGCGGATCGCGGTAGAGGCGCGCGACGTACTCGAGCAGCTCTCCGGCCCGGACCCCGGACCAGGCCCCGCCGGACTGCAGCGCCACCCCGCAGCGGGCGGACAGCTCCCGGTGGTCGCCGCGGGGATCCAGCCCGAGGACGCGGACCGTGCCCGCGTCGGGGGTCCGGAAGCCCTCGCAGCACTCCAGGGTGGTCGTCTTGCCGGCGCCGTTCGGCCCGAGCAGGGCGGTCACCGTGCCGGCGGGGATGCGCAGCGAGAGGCCGTCGACCGCCGTCCGGGTGCCGTAGCGCTTCACGAGGCCCTCGATGACCACCGCGTCCGCCACGGCGCCCGGAGCAGCGTCCGCGAGGGCACCGGTGGCACCGGGGACGGACGGTCGTGGCACGTCAGGAGTGTAGGAGAGGTGCTCCGGCGACCTCCGGGGCCCGCTTCGGGGCGGGGACGGCCGCGGCCGGACAGGCGGCCGCCGGGCCGGTTCCGGACGGTCTCCGCGCCGGGTCCGGGCGGGCTCGGCGAGATGAGGACAGGCTTACTGGCAGGCCCGGCCGAATAACGTCAGGATGATGGTGTGGAAATCGATCCGGACACCAACGGCCCCGGGGGACGCGCCGCCGTCATCCGGGTCGTGGGCCGGATGGGGCCGCTCACCGCGGCCGACGCGGCCACCCGCCTCGGGGTCACCCCCGCGGCGGTCCGCCGGCACCTGGACGCCCTCGTCGCCAGCGGGCTGGCCCGGCCGCACGAGCCCTCCGGGGTCGGCGTGCGGGGCCGCGGCCGCCCGGCCCGGTCCTTCGTGCTCACCGAGCTCGGGCGGTCGGCGTTCGACGGCGGCGCGGCCGGCGTGGTGGGCGACGGGGCCGCCCCGGGGAGCGCCGAGGACCTCGCGGTGGACGCCCTGGACTTCATCGCCCGCACCCACGGCGAGCAGGCCGTCGTCCGGTTCGCCCACCAGCGCGCCAAGGCCATGGAGTCCCGCTTCGCCGCCCGCGTCGCCGCCGCCGGCCCCGACCCGGGCCGCCGCAGCCGTGCCCTGGCCGAGGCCCTCGACGCGGAGGGCTACGCGGCCACCGCCCGGCCCGTCGTGACCGGGACCCAGCTCTGCCAGGGCCGCTGCCCCGTCCACCGCATCGCCGCCGCCCACCCGGAGCTGTGCGAGGCCGAGGCGGCCGCGTTCGGGAGGCTGGTGGGCGTGCCCGTGCAGCGCCTGGCCACACTGGCGGGGGGCGCGCACGTGTGCACCACCCACGTCGGGCGCCTGCTGCCCCTCTCTCGTGCGGCTGCCGTCGGTCCGACCGGCGCCCGCCGGACGGCCCTGTCCGGCTCCACCACGGCACCACCCAGACCAGCCACAGCCACAGCCACATCACGGCGTCCGGTGTCCACCGGCGCGGGGGAGGACCAGCGATGACCGTCGACACCGCCCAGCTCGAGGGCCTCGGCACGTACCAGTACGGCTGGGCCGACAGCGACGTGGCCGGCGCCACGGCGAAGCGCGGCCTGTCCGAGGACGTCGTCCGCGACATCTCGGCCCGCAAGAACGAGCCCGACTGGATGCTCCAGGTCCGCCTGCGCGCGCTCAAGATGTTCTACCGGAAGCCCATGCCCACCTGGGGTGCGGACATCTCCGGCATCGACTTCGACACCATCAAGTACTTCGTGCGCTCGACGGAGAAGCAGGCGACCTCGTGGGAGGACCTGCCCGCCGACATCAAGGACACCTACGACCGCATCGGCATCCCCGAGGCGGAAAAGCAGCGCCTCGTGTCCGGCGTCGCCGCGCAGTACGAGTCCGAGGTCGTCTACCACAAGATCCGCGAGGACCTCGAGGCCCAGGGCGTCGTCTTCCTGGACACCGACACCGCGCTGCGCGAGCACGAGGACCTGTTCAAGGAGTACTTCGCGACGGTCATCCCCATCGGGGACAACAAGTTCGCGGCGCTGAACACCGCGGTGTGGTCCGGCGGCTCGTTCATCTACGTGCCGAAGGGCGTGCACGTCGAGATGCCGCTGCAGGCCTACTTCCGCATCAACACCGAGAACATGGGCCAGTTCGAGCGGACGCTGATCATCGCCGACGAGGGCTCCTACATCCACTACGTCGAGGGCTGCACGGCGCCGATCTACAAGTCGGACTCGCTGCACTCCGCGGTCGTGGAGATCATCTGCAAGAAGGACGCCCGCGTCCGGTACACGACCATCCAGAACTGGTCGACCAACGTCTACAACCTCGTCACCAAGCGGGCCGTGGCCCACGAGGGCGCGACGATGGAGTGGATCGACGGGAACATCGGCTCCAAGGTGACGATGAAGTACCCGGCCGTCTACCTCGTCGGCGAGCACGCCCGCGGGGAGACCCTGTCGATCGCGTTCGCCGGGGCCGACCAGCACCAGGACGCCGGCGCCAAGATGGTCCACGCCGCGCCCCACACGTCGTCCTCGATCGTGTCCAAGTCGGTCGCCCGCGGCGGCGGCCGGACCTCCTACCGCGGCCTCATCGAGGTCCAGGAGGCGGCGCACCACTCGAAGTCCACCGTGCGCTGCGACGCGCTGCTGGTCGACACGATCAGCCGCTCGGACACCTACCCCTACGTCGACGTCCGCGTCGACGACGTGGAGATGGCGCACGAGGCGACGGTGTCGCGGGTGAGCGAGGAGCAGCTCTTCTACCTGATGAGCCGCGGCCTGCCCGAGGACGAGGCCATGGCGATGATCGTGCGCGGCTTCATCGAGCCCGTCGCGCGCGAGCTGCCGATGGAGTACGCCCTCGAGCTGAACCGCCTCATCGAGCTGCAGATGGAAGGGGCCGTCGGCTGATGACCTCGACCGACGAGATCACCCAGTCCGACGACCTGGCGGGACCGGACGAGCTCTTCCCGTCCGAGGCCCTCGGCGACGCCGCCGAGCTGACCCTGCCGGGCACCGACGCCGCCCCGCGCGACGTCGAGGCCCAGGCGCTGCGCACCGACGCCCGCAAGGGCGAGCCCCTCGGGCTCGGGGCGCACACCCACGGCTTCGACCCGGACGCCCCTCGGCACGGCAGCGCCGCGCCGGCCAGCAGCCGGGGCGAGCGCCAGGCCTCCTTCGAGGTCGCCGACTTCGTCGACCCGACCGGCCGCGAGGAGGAGTGGCGGTTCACCCCCCTCGACCGGATCCGTCCGTTGTTGGCGGGCACGCCGTCCGAGGGCCGCCTCGAGCTGACGACCGAGCTGCCGGCGGGGGTCACGGTCGACCGGATCGCCGCCGGGGACCCGGTGCTGCGCGAGCTGCCCGCCCCGGGTGACCGCCTCGCGGCGTTCGCGTTCGCCAACAGCGACGGCGCGATGCGCGTCCGGATCCCCGCGCAGGCCGAGCTGACCGAACCCGTCGTGCTGAACCTGCACGGCACCGGCGGCGCGGACGTCGTGTGGGGGCACACGGTCGTGGAGATCGGCGCCCAGGCGCGGGCCACCGTGGTCCTCGACCACACCGGCGACGCCCGCTACGACGGCAACGTCTCGATCGTCCTCGGCGACGGCGCCACCGCGACCGTCGTGTCGGTACAGGACTGGGCGCCGACGGCGGTCCACGTGGGCCAGCACGACGCGGTCCTCGGGCGCGACGCGAGCCTGCGCCACGTCGCGGTCAGCTTCGGCGGGGACCTCGTCCGGCTGAACACCAACGTCCGCTACGCCGGCCCGGGCGGCCGCGCGGAGCTGCTCGGGGTGTACTTCGTCGACGCGGGCCAGCACATCGAGAGCCGGCTGTTCGTCGACCACTCCGTGCTCCGCTGCACCTCCGACGTCGCCTACCGGGGCGCGCTGCAGGGTGCCGACGCGCACGCGGTCTGGGTGGGCGACGTGCTCATCCGGTCCACCGCCGAGGGCACCAGCACCTACGAGGCGAACCGGAACCTGGTCCTCACCGAGGGTGCCCGGGTCGACTCGATCCCGAACCTGGAGATCGAGACCGGCCTGATCGAGGGCGCCGGGCACGCCAGCACCACCGGCCGTTTCGACGACGAGCAGCTGTTCTACCTGGAGTCCCGCGGGATCCCGGAGGCCGAGGCGCGCCGCCTCGTCGTGTTCGGCTTCTTCGCCGAGCTCATCAACCGCATCGGGCTGCCCGGTCTGCAGGCCCGGCTCATCGCCGCGGTCGAGGGCGAGCTGGCGGCCACGGCGGCGCCCGCACCCGCACCGAGCGCACCCATCTCAGAGACCCGGAAGGCCGTCAGCGCATGAGCACCCTCGAGATCACCGACCTGCACGTCGACGTCCTGACCGAGACCGGCCCCAAGCCGATCCTCAAGGGCGTCGACCTGACGATCCGCGGTGGGGAGATCCACGCGGTCATGGGCCCGAACGGCTCCGGCAAGTCGACGCTGGCCTACTCCCTGGCGGGGCACCCGAAGTACCGGGTCACCTCCGGCAGCGTCACCCTCGACGGGGAGGACGTGCTGGCGATGAAGGTCGACGAGCGCGCCCGCGCCGGGGTCTTCCTGGCCATGCAGTACCCGGTCGAGGTCCCCGGGGTGTCGAACACCAACTTCCTGCGGACCGCGAAGACCGCGATCGCGGGGGAGGCGCCGAAGCTGCGCACCTGGGTCGGCACCGTGAAGAAGGCCATGGACGAGCTGTCGATGGACTCCAGCTTCGCCGACCGCGACCTCAACACCGGCTTCTCCGGCGGGGAGAAGAAGCGCAACGAGATCCTCCAGATGGAGCTCTTCGACCCGAAGATCGCGATCCTCGACGAGACCGACTCGGGGCTCGACATCGACGCGCTGCGCATCGTGTCCGACGGCGTCAACCGCTTCACCGCCCGCGGGGACAAGGGGGTGCTCCTCGTCACGCACTACCAGCGGATCCTGCGCTACATCACCCCGGACGTGGTCCACGTGTTCGTCAACGGCCGCGTCGTGCAGTCCGGCGGCGCCGAGCTGGCCGAGCAGCTGGAGTCCGAGGGCTACGAGCGCTACCTCAGCCGGGTCGCCGTGTGACGACCCTCACCACCGCGGGCCCGCGCCTCGACGTGGTGCGGGTGCGCGCGGACTTCCCGGTCCTGAGCCGGACCGTGCACGGCGACGTCCCGCTGGTCTACCTGGACTCCGCGGCGACCTCGCAGAAGCCGCGGGCCGTGCTGGCCGCCCTCGACGACTACTACACGCGGCACAACGCGAACGTCCACCGCGGGGTCCACACCCTCGCGGAGGAGGCGACCGCGCTGTACGAGGGCGCCCGCGACACGGTCGCGGCGTTCGTCGGCGCCCCCGACCGCGACGGAGTCGTCTTCACGAAGAACGCGACCGAGGGCATCAACCTGGCCGCGAACGTCCTCGGGTACGCGAGCACGCCGGCGGCCCTGCGGGTCGGCCCCGGCGACGAGATCGTCGTCACCGAGATGGAGCACCACTCGAACCTCGTGCCCTGGCAGCTGCTCGCGCAGCGCACCGGCGCCCGGCTGCGCTGGATCGGCCTGACCGACGACGGCCTGCTCGAGCCCCGCGACCTGGAGACGGTGATCGGCCCGGCCACGAAGGTGGTCGCGTTCACCGCGACCTCCAACGTCCTCGGCACCGCCACCGACGTCGCCGACCTCGTCCGGCGGGCGCACGCGGTCGGCGCCCTCGCGCTCGTCGACGCCTCGCAGCTCGCGCCGCACCGGACGATGGACATCACGGCCTGGGACGCGGACGTCGTGGTCTTCACCGGCCACAAGATGCTCGGCCCCACGGGGATCGGCGTCCTGGTCGCCCGCGCCGGGCTGCTGGACTCCCTGCCGCCCTTCTCGGGCGGCGGCGAGATGGTCGACGAGGTCACGATGGAGGTCTCCACGTACGCGGCCGCGCCGCACCGCTTCGAAGCGGGGACCCCGCCGATCGCGCAGGCCGTCGGCCTCGGCGCGGCGGTGGACTACCTGTCCGCGCTGGGGATGGACGCGGTCGCCGCACACGAACGCGAGATGACCCAGCAGGTGCTGGACGTCCTCGCCGACATCTCCGGCGTGACCGTCCTCGGTCCGCGCACGCTGGCCTCCGGCCCCGTCGGGGACCGCGGGGGAGCGGTGTCCTTCGTCGTCGACGGCGTGCACAGCCACGACGTCGGGCAGGTCTGCGACAGCCTCGGCGTCGCGGTCCGGGTCGGGCACCACTGCGCGAAGCCGGCCCTGCGCCGGCTCGGGGTCGACTCCAGCGTCCGCGCCTCGGTCGGGGTCTACACCGACCCCGCGGACGTCGCCGCGCTCGGCGGGGCCGTCCGCGCGACCCAGCGGTTCTTCGGCGTCGGCGCATGACGGGGTGGGCCGCATGAGCCTCGACGCGCTCTACCAGGACGTGATCCTCGACCACTGGCGCAACCCGCGGCACCGCGGCGAGCTGGTGGCCCCCGACGCCTCGGTCCACCGCAACAACCCGACCTGCGGCGACGAGATCACCGTCGACGTCACCCTCGGCGGCCCGGACGGCGACGTCCTCGCCGACGTGGCCCACCGCGGGCACGGCTGCTCGATCAGCCAGGGCTCGGCGTCGGTGTTCGCCGAGCTGGCGGTCGGCCGGACGGTCGGGGAGGTGGCCGCGCTGCACGACGCGTTCGTCGAGCAGCTGCGGTCGAAGGGCGAGGCGGGGGACCCCGAGGTCCTCGGTGACGGCGTCGCCTTCGCCGGCGTCGGGCGCTTCCCGGCCCGGGTCCGCTGCGCGCTCCTACCCTGGACGGCGGCGGCCGAGGCCATCGAGACGGCCCGTCTCACCCACGGCTCCACCCATGGCACGACCGACGGAACCCGCACCGACACCGCTGACGACCGCAGGAGGGTCTCCTCATGAGCGACCAGATGACCACCGAGCCGACCGCGGACGTGGCGGCGCCCGCGGGGGCGGTGGCGCTCGCCGAGGTCGAGCCGACCGCAGCCGCCGCAGTGCCGGCGGCGCCGGCCCGACTGGTGACGGCCGCCGACGTCGAGGAGGCCATGCTCGACGTGGTCGATCCCGAGCTGGGCATCAACGTCGTCGACCTCGGGCTCGTCTACGGGGTCACCCTCGAGCAGGCCGGCGACGACGGCCTGCGCGCGGTGCTCGACATGACGCTGACGTCCGCGGCCTGCCCGCTGACCGACGTCATCGAGGACCAGGCCCGCGACGCCCTCGGCGGCCTCGTCGCCGACATGCGGATCAACTGGGTGTGGATGCCGCCGTGGGGCCCGGACAAGATCACCCCGTCGGGCCGCGAGCAGCTGAAGAGCATCGGCTTCAACATCTGACGCCTGCGTCGCCTCCGGGTCACCGGGGGTGGTCCGGCCTGGCTCCCCGGCCGGCGTGACCGCCCGCACGGGACGGACGCACAGGACCGACGGTGTCCCGGGCGCGGGTCCTCGCTGGCGACGACCATCAGGGCGTGCTCTTCGACTTCCTGGCGGACATGGTCGGGGACCTGGTGCTCGAACTGGTCTCGAGTCGTCGGCGGAGACGACGCGCCCGCGCCGCCATGGCGCGCGCGGCGCCACCCTCGCCGACCAGTCGGTTCGTGCCGGGCGAAGGATCCGGACCACGCGGCCGGCGACGTCGCTGACGTCGCCCCGACCCGCGCACATCCCGACCGGTGCGGGGCGGGTGAGGCTCCTGGGGGCCACCTGAACCCCACCTCCCCCCGCCGTCGACTGGGCGCGCCCGGCCGTCGAGGCGCCACGTCCGATCCGGCCGCGCCTCCGGCCGGTCCCGCGGGCAGCCGGTCCCGCGACAGGTCTCCCGGCTTCAGTTGCGGCCCGCGGCCCCCCCGCGGGCGACCTGCAGGAGGTAGCCGCGGCGGTTGAGGGCGTCCGGTTCGGTCCGCGGCCGGGTCGGCGCCGGTCCGGTCACGGGGCGGTAGCCGTCGAAGGCGGTCTCGACCACGCCTTCCCCGCCGGTGAGCCCGGGCAGGCGCTGCCCGAGGTCGTGTACCGCGGCGGCCGGCACCAGACCCTCGACCACGCACACCGCACCCGCCACCGTCGGCGTCCCGGGCAGCCCGCCGAGGCGAGAGAGCACGGCGACCACCGGACCGAGGGTCTCGGCCGGGGCCTCCAGACGGAAGCGGTGCATCGGCTCGCACACCCGGGTGCCCGCCCCGGACAGCGCGGCCATGAGCACGAGCGGGGTCAGCTGGCGGAAGTCCCCGGCGGTGCTCGACATCGACCTGTCGAAGGTGGCGTGGGCGTGGCTCTGGCGCGGCCAGTACCCCGAGCGGCTCAGGGTGACCACGGCGTCGGGCACCCGCCAGCCGTGCAGGCCCTCGCCGAGGGTCGACCGGGCGGTGTCCTCGATCGCGGAGAGGAACGACAGCGGCAGCGCGCCGAGCTCGATCCCCAGGCGGAAGACGATCCCGGCGCCGGCGGCGGCCGGCTCGACCCGCAGCCCCACGCCCGCGAGGAACGGATTGGACCCGTCGCCGATGGTCTCCACCGCGGCGCCGGTCCCGACGACCTCCTCGACGCAGATCGTCGTCGTCTCCCGGAAGGTGACCGCGACCCCGAAGTCGTCGGCCAGCATCGACGCCAGGACCTCCTTCTGCACCTCGCCGTAGAGGGAGACCGACAGCTCCCCGTGGACGGCGTCCTGCCGGAGGTCGATGAGGGGGTCCTGCTCGGCGAGCCGGCCGAGGGCGACCCGCAGCGCGCCGCGGTCACCGGGCCGGACCGGGTCGACGACGGTCTGCAGCGTCGGCGGGGCGAAGTGGTGCACGGGCCCGGGCCGCGGCGTCCCGACGACGTCCCCGACCCGGGCGTCGACCAGCCCCCACAGCTTCGCGACCCGCCCCGGCCCGACCGCGGACGCCGCCACGGTGGTGCCCCGCTCGAAGACCGCGATCGCGGTGACGCGGCCCTCGGCGCCCGGCCCGGTCCCCGCCGGTTCGGTCCCGGCCGGCCCGGTCCCTGCCGGTGCGGTGGTGCGGAGCCGGTCCCGGGTGCGGACCGTGCCCGCGAACAGCCGGACCCACGCGATCCGCTCCCCGGCCGGCCCGCGCTCGACCTTGAACACGGTGCCCGACACCGGCCCGTCGTCGTGGTCGGCATCGCCGCCGGTCGCCGGCAGCAGCTCGGTGAGCGCGGCGGTCAGCGCGTCCAGGCCCGCCCCGGTGATCGCGGAGCCGGCGAAGACCGGGTGCACCAGCGCCCGGCGGGTCTGGGCCGCGAGCCCGCCGCGCAGGCGGGAGTACCCGACGCCGGCCTCGTCGTGCACCCAGGACGCGAGCAGGTCCTCGTCGTGCCCGGCGAGGACGTCGACGAGGTCCGCGGCGAACGCCGGGTCGCCGGCGTCCCACGGCACGAACGACGCGGCCCGCGTGCCGAGGTCGCGGCACGACCCCATCGACACGATGGCGGGCGACAGCTTGGCCGCCATCTCGCGCAGGACCCGACCCGGGTCCGCGCCGCCGCGGTCGATCTTGTTGACGAACACCAGCGTGGGCAGCCCGAGGCGCGCCAGCGTGCGCATCAGGATCCGCGTCTGCGCCTGGACCCCCTCCACGGCGGACACCACCAGCACGGCGCCGTCCAGCACGCCGAGGACCCGCTCGACCTCGGCGATGAAGTCCGGGTGTCCCGGGGTGTCGACCAGGTTGACCGTCACGCCGTCGAGGACGAAGGAGACGACCGCGGACCTGATCGTGATCCCGCGGCGGCGTTCGAGGTCGAGGGAGTCGGTCTGCGTGCTGCCGCCGTCGACGCTGCCGATCTCGCCGACGACCCCGGCGCCGTACAGGAGCCGTTCGGTCAGGCTGGTCTTACCGGCGTCGACATGGGCGAGGATCCCGAGGTTGAGCGTGCGCATGCGGCGTCATGTCCTTGAGGCCGGGAGCCGCGGGACGACCGGGCTCGAGGTGGGAGGTGGACCTCTGGGTGGACACGAACGCCTCGCGCATCTGCTGCTCCTCGTCGATCGGTCGGGCGGGCCGGTGCCGGGACTACAGCAGGCCGCCCGTGGGCGGGCAAGGGGTTTGTCGGCGGTCCGTGAGACCGTGGGACCCGGCAGGAGTCCCGGCGGCGCCCCGGGTGGCCGCCGGAACATCCCCCGCCCGTCCCGTCGTTGACGGGGTGGTGGCCCGGGTCCTTCCCCGGTCGCGGCACCGGACGGCGCCACCGCACGAGGAACGGCACCAACGGCACCACCGCACGAGGAGCAGGGCGGCTCCGCACGGACGGCTCGCGCGATCGCGGCCGGTCGGACCGCTCTCTCGTAGAATCGGCAGGACATGATCAGCGTCTCGGGCTTCACGGTGCGCGTCGGCGCCCGGGTCCTGGTGTCCGACGCGGAGTTCCGCATCGGTGACGGCGACCGGATCGGGCTCGTCGGCCGCAACGGCGCCGGCAAGACCACGATGACCCGGATCCTGGCGGGCGAGGCCCAGCCGACCGAGGGCACCGTGGTCAACAACGGGACCGTCGGCTACCTCCCGCAGGACCCCGCCGTGGGTGACCCGGAGATGCTCGCGCGGGACCGGATCCTGTCCGCCCGCGGCCTCGACGTCGTCACCGGGCAGCTCCGGGAGGCCGCCGAGGCGATGGCGACGGTCGAGCCCGACGACGCGCCCGCGCTCATGGACCGCTACGCCCGCCTGGAGAACGAGTTCCTGGCCGGCGGCGGGTACGCGGCGGAGGCCGAGGCGGACTCGATCGCCGCGAGCCTGTCGCTGCCCGAGCGGATCCTCGGCCAGGAGCTCCGGACCCTGTCCGGCGGGCAGCGGCGGCGCGTCGAGCTGGCCCGGATCCTGTTCTCCGGCGCGCAGACCCTCCTGCTCGACGAGCCGACCAACCACCTCGACGCCGACTCGATCGTCTGGCTGCGCGAGCGCCTGCGCAGCTACCGCGGCGGCCTCGTGGTCATCTCCCACGACGTGGCCCTGCTCGAGGCCGTCGTCAACCGCGTCTTCCACCTCGACGCGACCCGCGCCGAGGTCGACGTCTACAACGTGGGCTGGGTCGGCTACGTCAAGCAGCGGGCCCTCGACGAGCGGCGCCGCACCCGCGAGCGCGCCAACGCCGAGTCCAAGGCCGACACGCTCAAGAAGCAGGCCGACAAGATGCGTGCGAAGGCCACGAAGGCCGTCGCCGCGCAGAACATGGACCGCCGCGCCCAGAAGCTGCTGGCCGGCCTGGCCGACACCCGGATGGCCGACAAGGTCGCCCGCCTGCGGTTCCCCGACCCGGCGCCCTGCGGGCGGACCCCGCTCACCGCGAGCGGGCTGTCCCGGGCCTACGGCTCGCTGGAGATCTTCGCGGGGGTCGACCTGGCCATCGACCGGGGCTCGCGCGTGGTCGTCCTGGGCCTCAACGGTGCCGGCAAGACCACCCTGCTCCGGGTCCTCGCGGGCATCGACACCCCCGACGCCGGGACGGTCGACCCCGGCCACGGGCTGCGCCTCGGGTACTACGCGCAGGAGCACGAGACCCTGGACCCGGCGGACTCGGTGCTCGCGGCGATGCACCACGCCGCCCCCGAGCTCACCGACACCGAGGCCCGCAGCGTCCTCGGCTCGTTCCTCTTCTCCGGCGACGACGTGGCCAAGCCCGTCCGCGTCCTGTCCGGCGGGGAGAAGACCCGCCTCGCCCTGGCCGCACTCGTCGTGTCGAAGGCCAACGTGCTGCTGCTCGACGAACCCACGAACAACCTCGACCCGGCCAGCCGGGAGGAGGTGCTGTCGGCCCTGCGCAACTTCGCGGGCGCGATCGTCCTCGTGACGCACGACGAGGGCGCCGTGCGGGCGCTGGACCCGGAGCGGGTGCTCGTCCTGCCCGACGGCACCGAGGACCTGTGGACCGAGTCCTACGCGGAGCTCGTCAGCCTCGCCTGAGCACCATCACCGCCGGTCACGGCCTGTTCACCGACCTGCGGGTCTGTCCACAACGGACCGGTGGCCCGGACCCCTCGGCCGCCGTCCGGGCGGATCATCGACCCCGACGGCCGTCCGGGCCGGTCATCGCTCGGAGGGCGGAACAGTGGTCGACGCGACAATCGGGCAGAAGTCGGTGCGGGTCACCGGCAAGGACCGGGTCGGCCTGGCGAAGCAGCTGCGCGCGGGCTACGAGAAGGGCGCGAGCATCCGCGCCCTGGCCGAGACCAGCGGCAAGTCCTACGGCTTCGTGCACCGGCTGCTGACGGAGTCCGGGGTCAGCCTGCGCGCCCGCGGTGGACCCACCCGCGGCACCGCGCGTGCGGCCGAGCCGACCAAGGCGCGCCGCTCCGCCTGAGCCCGCTCCGCCCGGGACGGCCCGGCACGGGCCCCGACCGGCCGAGGCTCACATCGAGCGCGTCGAGCCGCCGTCCACGGGGATGAGGGCGCCGTCGACGTAGGACGCGGCCGGGGACAGCACGAACGCGGCCACCCGGCCGAACTCCTCGGGCCGGCCGCTGCGTCCCAACGGGATCGCGGTCGGCGGCCGCCGGGCCGCCCCCCCGAGCTCGCGGCTGCGCTCGGTCTCGATGCGGCCGGGGAGCAGGGCGTTCACCCGCAGCCCCCGCGGGCCGAACTCGGCGGCCATGTCCTTGGTGAGCCCCGCGAGGCCGGGGCGGAGCCCGTTCGAGAGCGACAGCCCGGCGATCGGGGCCGTCACGCTCGTCGACAGCACGAGGGCGAGCGACCCGCCGTCGGCCACCTGGCTCGCGACCGCCCGGGCCAGGCGGATCACGCCGAGGAAGACGGTCTCGAACGCGCTGCGCCACTGCTGGTCGGTCAGCGTCGTCACCGAGCCCGCGGGCGGCCCTCCGGTCGACAGCAGCGCGCCGTCCAGGCGGCCGAACTTCGCGACGGCCGTCGCGATCAGCCGCTCGGCCGCCCGGCCGTCGGCGTTGTCGACGGCCAGTCCGAGCGCGCGGTCGGTGCCGAGCTCGGCGGCGGTCCGCGCGACGGTGCCGGCGTCGCGGCCCGAGATGACGACCCGGGCACCCTCGGCCACGAGGACCTCCGCCGTCGCACGTCCCAGCCCGCGACTACCACCGGTGACAAGGAACACGCGGTCGGTCAATTGCAGGTCCATCCGACCTCCCTGCTGCTCGGCTCCACGCGGACGGTGACGTCCGTCTGGTCAGCGGGTGCTTGTCCGACACTGACCGTGACTGTGAAGCTACAGGGGTCGCTCAGCGCCGGGGTGCCGACGGGCCGGGACCGCGGTCGTCGTCGGGCTCGGGGTCGTCGTCGTACCAGTCCGCCGGGACCACGGGCCGGGACCGTCCCCCGCCGAGGGACCCGGCCAGCACGGTCGTCGCGGGGACCGCACGGGCCGGCGCTGTCGCCGCGACGGCCACCACCACGGCAGGGCCCGGCCCGGCCGCCGGGGAGACGGCGCCGCCGCGCTCCGGTTCCGAGTCGCTGCCGTGCAGCAGCTCCTCCTTGGTC
>CAXSIB010000028.1:0-15331 GCA_964237095.1 uncultured Actinomycetales bacterium | reverse complement strand
GGGCGCACCCGGCGCGGGGGCGAGCCGGGCGGCCGGGTCCCGCGCGGCGCCGGCCTGGGTGGGCCTCCTGCTGCTCGTGCTGGCCGCCGCGTCCGCCGGCTACGAGGTCGTCCACCTGCTCAGCGGGGTGTTCCGGCCGCTGGCCCAGTTCTCGTTCCTCGACCTGCAGGTGTACCGCGCCGGCGTCCACGCCTACGCGAGCGGGCAGCCGCTCTACACCCAGACCTACACCGACGTCCGGCTGCCCTTCACCTACCCGCCGTTCGGGGTGCTGGCGCTGTCGTTCACCGCCCTCGGCCGCCTCCACCAGGCGGCCGAGGCGCTGTCCGCCCTCGACGCGCTGCTGGTGCTGGTGATCGCGGTGGTGTGCGCCTGGTCGGGCCTGCGCGGCGGCGGGGCCTCGCGGGTGACGGCGCTCGCGGTGGGGCTGTTCGCCGGTGCGCTCGCGCTGCGCCTCGAGCCGGTCACCGCGACGGTCGGCTTCGGGCAGGTGAACATCCTGCTGTGCGCGGTCGTCGTGCTGGACGTGCTCGTCGTCCCGCCGCGGTACCGGGGGATCCTGACCGGGCTGGCGACGGCGGTGAAACTGACCCCCGCCGTCTTCGTCCTCTACTTCCTGCTGACCCGCCGGCGCGCCGCCGCCGTCCGGCAGGTCGTCGCGGCGGTTGCCGTGTCGCTGCTGTCGATCGCCGCGGCGCCGGGCAGCTCGTGGCGGTTCTGGACGTCGCTGGTCGTCTCCAACCGGGTCGGCCCGGCCTGGTACACCTCCAACCAGTCCCTGCGCGGGGTCGTCAGCCGCATCTTCGGGCCCGGGCACGCGGCCACGCTCAGCTGGGCCGTCCTCAGCCTCGGCGCGGTCGTGCTCGGGGCGTGGGCGATCCGCCGGGTCGACCGGTCCGGCGCGCGCGTCCTCGCCTTCGGGATCTGCGGCCTGCTGGGGCTCCTCGTCTCCCCGATCTCCTGGTCCCACCACTGGGTCTGGGCGCTGCCCGCCGTGGTCGCCGCCGTCTGCGACCGGGTCCCCTGGGTGGTCCGGGTCGTCGGGGTCGCCCTCGGCGCGGTCCTCTGGATCGGTCCCGAGTGGAAGATGCCCTACACCGCCGACCGCGAGCTGCACTGGGCCCTGTGGCAGCACCTCGTCGGGAACCTGAACGTGTGGCTGGCGATCGCGCTGATCGCGGTCGCCGCGGCGGGCTCAGGGTCCAATCGGGAGGTCCGACTGCGGATCGGCCCTGACGCCACCGGGCCGAGGTCGGAGCCGCGCGCCGGTGCCCCGATCCGGTGATCGATTCGGTCCGTCCACGGCGCCGGAGGACCTCGTCAACGGTGGGTGTCGATCGGGTCAGGAGTGGCCCGGCTCGTTGATGCGGGCCGTTCGTGCTTCGTCGGTCACGCGATCTTCCGCCACGCACGACCGCCCTTGCAGAACCACAGGTCCCCGCGGGCGGTGACGTACAGATCCCCGGTCTCACCCGAGGACGGGTGGGTGACTCTCCCCGGAACCAGGTGGACCGGTGCCCGGGACCCCGCGAACAGGCCGCCGTACCCACCAGCACTCGTGCCCTGCACCGCCGTGCCCTCGTACCTGCTGTCGGTCTGTGTAGCCACAACGGCTGCGTTCGGGCTGGAGGCGGTGATCGCTGCCCCCCCGCGCAGCGGCACCCGGCGCTGGCCGGTGACCGGGTCGAGGGCGCGGTGTCCCGGGCTCTGCTCGGCGACGAGGGCAACCTCCGGCGAGGTGGCGGTCGCCGTGAGCGCCGGTTGGATGCCGACCCGGTCCCAGCCTTCGTCACCGGTCAGCACCTGCCCGACCAGGACGGCCCCGCGATCGTCGAAGGTCAGCCTCGGCTGCTCGAGGTGGCCGTCGATGGTCACCTGCTTGATGATGACGCCGCCCGCTTGCAGCATCGTCTGGTCCCCGTCGCCCGCGGTGTAATCGCTGATCGTCAAGGACGAGTCGACCTGCACGGTCGTGAACTCGGCCGGTCCGACCGGGAGGGTGTCCGCACGGGCTGACCCGGCCGTCGCCATCCCGGCGGTGGCGGCGACCCCACCGACTGCAGCAGCCTTGAAGAGCCGTCGCCGCCCGGTCGGATCGGGCTCGGCTCGGTGGACGATCGGGCGGTCTGGGGCAGTGGTCATCGCGTGACCGTGCGCGCCGATCGAGCATTCGTTCACAAAGTCCTGAATCGAGTACGCAGTGTCAGAGGGTTGTACGCCGAGCGACTCATTCTCCTTGTCACCGACCACCGAGTCGGTGCCGCGGTCGTCCGATCGATCGACATCGACCTTTGTGCAGCACCCAGGCCGTGCGGCAGCCCGTCTGACACCCGACCGACGCGGCTGGCGAGCCCGCGGTTCGCTCCCGTCTCGGCTCGGCCGAGGCATCCTCGATGTGCCCCGGGGAGCTGCCGGACCGACCCGGGGATCGACACCTGCCGGCCCCGGCGCCAGCATCGAGTGCCCCCGGCCCGACTCGAACGGGCGACCCGCAGATTAGAAGGCTGCTGCTCTATCCAGCTGAGCTACGGGGGCGTCGCCCGCCATTCTGGCCGACCCCGCACGGTGCTGCCCGGACCGACCCGGGGCGGCGTCGTCCCCAGGTCGGTACCGTCCGGGGCACGGTCCACAGCCGGGTACCGCCGACTCGGCGGGCGGCGCCGCGGCGGCCAGCGTGTGCGGTGGGCACCGGCACCGGCACGGCCCCCGCACTCCAGCGCCGGACGAGGAGGCAGTCGTGTACGACACCGTGGTGACCGTGACGGGCAACGTCGGGTCCGACGTCCGGCAGGTCCTGACCCCGCAGGGGGCCGCCCTCGCGAGCTTCCGCCTCGCCAGCACCCCGCGGCGCCAGGACCGCGCGACCGGCGCGTGGGTCGACGGCCCGACCACCTGGTACCGGGTCACCACCTGGCGCTCGCTGGCCGAGAACGTGTCGTCGTCGGTCGTCAAGGGCGACCCGGTGCTCGTCCACGGCCGCCTCCGCAGCACCCCGTGGGAGAAGGACGGCCGGTCGGGGGAGAGCCTCGACATCGACGCGATCACCGTCGGTCCCGACCTGAGCCGCGGGCGGACCGTGTTCCACCGGGTCGCCCGTACGGGCGGCGCCGCGGTCCCGCCGGCGGACGGCGACCCCTTCCGTGACGCCGCCGACGCCGCCGACCTCCCCGCCGACTCCGCGAGCGACGCCTCGACGGACTCCGCGGGCGACCCGGCGGTCGTCGCGGACGGCGGCGGTGGGGGCGCGCGGGGGTCGGGACAGGCCGCGCACCAGCGGTCCGAGGTGGTGGGCGTGGCGTCCTGACCAGCGCGGACGGATCCCGGAGAGGCCCGGGCCCCGGCGCCCTACGCTGGTCGGGTGGCCGAATACATCTACTCCATGCACAACGCGCGCAAGGCCCACGGGGAGAAGGTCATCCTCGACGACGTGACCATCGCGTTCTACCCGGGCGCGAAGATCGGCGTGGTGGGACCGAACGGCGCGGGCAAGTCGACCGTCCTGAAGATCATGGCCGGCCTCGACACGCCGTCCAACGGGGAGGCCCGCCTCGCGGCGGGGTACTCGGTCGGTCTGCTCGCGCAGGAGCCGGTGCTCAACGAGGCCAAGACGGTGCTCGGCAACGTCGAGGAGGGCGTCGGCCCGGTCAAGGCGAAGCTCGACCGGTACAACGAGATCGCCGAGAAGATGGCGGTCGACTACTCCGACGAGCTGATGACCGAGATGGGTGAGCTCCAGGAGGAGATCGACCACGCCGACGCCTGGGACCTCGACGTCCAGCTCGAGCAGGCCATGGACGCGCTGCAGTGCCCGCCGCCGGACTCCCCGGTCGACATCCTCTCCGGCGGCGAGCGCCGCCGGGTCGCCCTCTGCAAGCTGCTGCTGTCCAAGCCGGACCTGCTGCTGCTCGACGAGCCCACCAACCACCTCGACGCCGAGAGCGTCCAGTGGCTCGAGCAGCACCTCGCGGCCTACCACGGCGCCGTCCTCGCGGTCACGCACGACCGGTACTTCCTCGACAACGTCGCGCAGTGGATCCTCGAGCTCGACCGCGGGCGCGCGTACCCGTACGAGGGCAACTACTCGACGTACCTCGAGAAGAAGGCCCAGCGCCTGGAGGTGCAGGGCAAGAAGGACGCCAAGATGGCGAAGCGCCTCGCCGACGAGCTGGAGTGGGTCCGCCAGAGCGCCCGGGGTCGCCAGGCCAAGTCCAAGGCCCGCCTCAACCGGTACGAGGAGATGGCGACCGAGGCCGAGCGGACCCGCAAGCTCGACTTCGACTCGATCCAGATCCCGCCCGGCCCGCGCCTCGGCACGATCGTCATCGAGGCCGCCAAGCTGAAGAAGGGCTTCGACGACCGCGTCCTCATCGACGACCTCTCGTTCTCCCTCCCGCGCAACGGCATCGTCGGTGTCATCGGTCCGAACGGCGTCGGCAAGACGACCCTGTTCAAGACCGTCGTCGGCCTCGAGCCGGTCGACTCGGGCAGCCTGCGGGTGGGGGAGACGGTCTCCATCTCCTACGTCGACCAGAACCGGTCCGGTCTCGACCCGAAGAAGTCGGTGTGGCAGCTGGTGTCCGACGGGCTCGACCACATCCGCGTCGGGCAGGTCGAGATGCCGAGCCGCGCCTACGTGTCCGCCTTCGGCTTCAAGGGCCCCGACCAGCAGAAGCCGTCGGGCGTCCTGTCCGGCGGGGAGCGCAACCGGCTGAACCTCGCGCTGACGCTGAAGCTCGGCGGCAACCTGCTGCTGCTCGACGAACCGACCAACGACCTCGACGTGGACACCCTGTCCAGCCTCGAGGACGCGCTGCTGCAGTTCCCCGGGTGCGCGGTGGTCATCTCCCACGACCGGTGGTTCCTGGACCGTGTGGCCACGCACATCCTGGCCTACGAGGGCACCGAGGAGAACCCCGCGAGCTGGTACTGGTTCGAGGGCAACTTCGCCGGCTACGAGGAGAACAAGGTCGACCGCCTCGGTGCCGAGGCGGCCCGCCCGCACCGGCTCACCCACCGCCGCCTCACCCGCGGCTGAGACCCGGCGTCCGGTGCGGTTCCGCCACCGCTGCCAGCTGCGGTGGGGCGACTTCGACGCCTACCGGCACCTGAACAACGTCCGCTACCTCGAGCTCTTCCAGGAGGCGCGGATCGCGTTCGCGATCGAACGGTTCGGCGGCCGGGGCGTCCTCGACGTGGCGACCGTCGTCGCCCGCCAGGAGATCGACTACCTCCGACCCCTCGAGCAGCGCTCGGGCGATGTCGACGTGTCGGTGTGGGTGACCCGGCTCGGCCGTTCGTCGGTCGATCTCGCGGCGGAGGTGCTGGAGCCCTCGGAGGTCGGTCTCGAGCCGTCCGCGGGGGAGCCCGGCCCCGCGGAGGGCGGGCCCTCGACCCCGGTCGTCTACGCCCGGGGCGTCACCGTCGTCGTCGGCTGGGACCTCGAACGGCGCCGGTCGCGGTCCTTCGACGACTCCGAGCGCGCCGCGTTCACCGCCTACCTCGAGCCGTCCGCCGGTCCCGCCCCGACCGGCTGAGCCCTCACCCGACCGGCTGACCCCTCACCCGACCGGCCGCCGGACCCTCGACGCCGACGGTCGGACGGGCGACGGCCCGGCCCCTCGAGAACGAGGGGCCGGGCCGCTGCGCTGCTGATCGTGGTGGCGGTCGAAGTCGTCCGGACCGCCGGTGCGGCTCCTACTTGACGGCCCCGGCGGTGAGGCCGGCGACGATCCGGCGCTGGAAGAGCAGCACGAGGATCACCAGCGGGATGGTGACGATGACCCCGGCCGCCATCTGCTCGCCGAAGGGCTGGATGAACGAGGAGACCCCGGAGAACTGCGAGATGGCGACCGGCGCCGTCTCCCGGCTCTTGTTGTTGACCATCGACGTCGCGATGATGAACTCGTTCCACGCGGCGATGAAGACGATCATCGCCGTGGTGAACACCCCGGGGGCGGCGAGGGGCAGGATGACCCGCCGGAACGCCTGGATCGGCGTGCAGCCGTCCATCTTGGCCGACTCCTCCAGCTCGAACGGCATCTGCTTGAAGAACGCCGTCAGGTTGAAGACCGCGAGGGGCATGATGAACGACAGGTACGGGACGACCATCGACTGGTAGGTGTTGATCCACCCGATGTTCGAGAAGAACTTGAACAGCGGCACCACGAGGGTGATGCCCGGGAACATCGACGTGGCGATGATGACGGCCATGACGGCGTTCTTGAACCGGAAGTGCAGCCGCGCACAGGCGTACGCCGTCGCGATCGCGATGACGAGGCCGATGACCGTGGTCGCCCCGGCCACGATCACGCTGTTGAGCAGCGCCTTGAGCAGCCCGCCGCTGCCGAACGCGTCGCGGTAGCCCTCCAGGGAGAAGTGGCGCGGGATGAGCGACGTGCTGAACAGGTCCGAGCTCCGCCGGAAGCTGGACACGATCATCCAGTAGAAGGGCGCCAGGCAGTAGATGACGATGGCGACGATCCCGATGTAGACGCCGACCTTGCCCATCCGGCCGCGCCGCCGGGCCCGTACACGCATGGCGTCGGTCGAGGTGGACTTGGCGAACGCGCCGGTGCCGGCCGAGGCCGACGGGTTGATGGTGACCACGGGGACCCCCTACTTCTTTCCGCCGGTGCGGGCACCGATGACGTCGGCGCCCAGGACCTTGACGAACACGAACGCGACCAGCGCGATGTACACGAACAGCACGATCGAGTAGGCCGCCCCGGTGCCGAAGCGGTTGTTCTGGATGGCCTCCTGGAACGCCAGCATGGACACCGTGGAGGTGGACTCCTTGCCCAGCTGTGTCAGCAGGTAGGGGAGGTCGAACATGCGCAGGTTGTCCAATAGCCGGAACAGCACGGCCACGATGAGAGCCGGCTTCACCAGGGGGAGCGTGATCCGCACGAAGGTGTTCCAGGTGGAGATGCCGTCGACCTTCGCGGCCTCGTAGACCTCGGCGGGGATCGTCTGCAGCCCGGCGAGCACCAGCAGGCCGATGAACGGGGCGGTCTTCCAGGTGTCGGCGATGACCACGGACGCCCATGGCGCGAGCCCGTCGCCGCCCCAGAGGACCTGCATGTGGAGGATCGAGTTCGCGATGCCGGCCGGTTGGAAGATCCACTTCCAGAGCAGCGCGGACATCGCGGTGGGGATGGCCCACGGGACCAGGATCGACGCCCGCACGATGCCGCGGCCGGCGAACGCCTTGGCCATGATCAGCGCCATCGCCATGCCGATGACCGTCTCGAGGATCGTGCCGGCGATGGTGAAGGTCGTCGTGTTGATCAGCGACCGCTCGAAGGTCACCGAGCCCGCGCCACCGGTGTTGTGCAGGATGCTCGTGAAGTTCGCCAGACCGAGCTTGCTGGTGTTCTCGACGTCGCCGGTCGTCGGGTTGATCCCGTTGTGGGTCACCGTGAACGCCAGCTTGAACGACGACACGATCGGGTAGGCGACCACGAGGGCCAGGACGAGGAAGGTCGGAGAGATGAGCAGCGCCGCGAGACGTCCCTCGCCCGCGTCGATGGAGGTTCTGCTGGCCTTGGCCCGGGTGCGCCCCGGGCCTCCGATGGCGACTGTGGCCACGGTTCTCCTCAGTGAGAGGGCGGGAGGGATGATCGGTCGGGATCCGGGCCGGCCGGGCTGGTCCGGGGGGACGGACGGCCGGCGGCCGACCGTCCCCGTGCCGTCACTGGGCGCTGAGCGCGGAGGACAGGGTGGTCTGCATCTGGCTGAGCGCAGCCGCCGGGGTGACCGAGCCGCCCAGCGCGGCGTACGTCGCGTTCTGGATCGCCGTCGTCACGTCGTTGTAGTTGACGGCCGCCGGCCGCTTGATCGCGGATTCGATGGACTTGAGCAGGAACGGGATGTACGGGAACTTCTTGACCAGCGCCTTGTCCGTGTAGAGCTCGGCGATGGTCGGGGCGTTGGTCGTCGTCAGGACGAAGTCCCGCTGCTGGGCCGGCGACGTCACGAACTTGGCGAAGTCGATGGCGGACTGCTGGTTCTTGCAGAACGCGCTCACCGCCAGGTTGTGCCCGCCGAGGGTCGAGGTGCCGGTGCCCTTCAGGCCGGGCAGCGGCGACGCCACGATCTTCCCCGCCACCTTGGACGAGCCGTCCGTGGCGTTGGCGACCGCGTACGCGTAGGACCAGTTCCGCAGGAACATCGCGTTGCCCGCGACGAACTCCTGCAGGCTCTCGGTCTCCTCGTAGGTGAGCGCGGCCTTCGGGATGTACCCCTGCTTGAAGCCGTCGGCGAGGAAGGACAGCCCCTGGGCCGCGGCGGCGGTGTCGACGTTCGGCTTCCCGGCGGCGTCGAGGATCTGCCCGCCCGAGGAGTTGATGACCTCCGAGACGTTGCAGGTGAGCCCCTCGTACTTCTGGAACTGCCCGGCGTACCCCTGCAGGCCCGGGGTGGAGTCCTTCACCTTGTTGTAGGCGGCGATGATCTCGGCGTACGTCTCCGGCGGCTTGGACAGACCGGCCTTCTCGAGCAGGTCGGTCCGGGAGTACAGGAGCCCGCCGTCCGACGCCCACGGCACCGCGTACAGCTTGCCGAAGTACTGCGCGGTCGTGACGGTGGCCGGCAGCCGGTTCGTGAGCTCGAAGTCCGACGGGTCGAGCTGCAGGACGTACTTGTTGGCGGCGAACTCCGCCGTCCAGACGACGTCCATCGACAGCACGCCGTACGTCGCGGACTTCGCGAGGGCGTTCTGCACCATCGACTGCAGCTGCTGGTCCGCACTGGACGACAGCTGGATGAAGGTGCACTTCTGCGTCGGGTTCGCCTTGTTCCACTGGGCGATGACGCGCGGGATGTACCCGGTGACGTCCTTGCCCGCGGCGTAGGTGAACGGGCCCCGGCCGGTCAGGGTGGTCGTGGGCTTGGCGGTCGAGATCGCCCCCGTCGAGGTGCTCGCGCCGGTGGTGGCGGCCGGCGTGCTGGTGGAGCTGCTGCAGGCGGCCGCGGCGACGCCGACGGCTCCGAGCCCTGCGGTGGAGAGGAAGGAACGGCGGCGCATACGAGCTCCCTTGCTCATGGGTGTCAGACCCGGGGTCCGACCCCGGCCGTGACAGTCAACTCACCCACCGACCGCCGGGCAACCCCGGGGGGGCGGCGTGACCTGTCTGTGACGAAGCGGGAGACATGTGAGCGCTCCCGGCGCCGCGGTCTGTTCACCGCCTGTCGTACCGCAGCCAGACCGCCGTGTCCGGGGGCAGCACGGGGCCGGCGCCGAGCGGCCCCGAGGCGAGCAGGACCTCCCCCTCGGCCGGCAGCGCGGCGGGCTCCGAGCCCGAGTTGACCCAGCAGCCGAGGTCCCCGCGGGTGAACGCCACGACTCCCGCGGGCGTCTCGACCCACTCCAGCGCCGGAGCGCCGAGCAGCTCGGCGGCCCGCAGCCGGAGGGCGTCGCGGTAGAGGGTCAACGTCGATCCCGCGTCGGCGTCCTCAGCGGCCACCGTGACCGGCGCCCAACCCGCCGGCTGGGGCAGCCAGGGCGACCCGGTGGCGCCGGGCGGGGAGAAGCCGTAGGGCGGTGCGTCCCCCGACCAGGGCAGCGGCACCCGGCAGCCGTCGCGGCCCACGTCGGCGCCGTCGGTCTGGAAGAAGGTCGGGTCCTGGCGGCGGTCGGCCGGGATGTCCTCCACCTCGTCCAGCCCCAGCTCCTCGCCCTGGTAGACGTACGCGGTCCCGGGCAGCGCGAGGGTCAGCAGGATCGCCGCGCGCGCCCGGCGGCGGCCCAGCGGCAGGTCGGCGGGCTCGGTGCCCCAGCGGGCGCGCTCCCACTCCGGGTTCGCGAGGAAGTCGGGCTGGCTGCGGGCGTAGCGCGTCACCTGCCGGGTCACGTCGTGGTTGGCCAGCACCCAGGTGCTGGGGGAGCCGGCCTTCGCCGCCGAGGCGGTCGACCGGTCGACCACCCGGCGGTGCCAGGCCGCGTCCCACGGCGCGCGGAGGAAGTCGAACTGGAACGCGGTGTGCAGGCGGTCCGCCCCGAGGTAGCGGGCCAGGCGTTCGGGGGTCGCCACCCAGGCCTCGGCCACGAAGATGCGCGGCGGGTCGTAGGAGTCCGCGACCCTCCGCCAGCCCTGGTAGATCTCCAGGACGCCGTCCTGGTCCCAGGCGGGGTGGCCCGCGCTGTGCCGGTCCGCGGGGTCCGGGTGGTCGGCGTCGGGCAGGGCCGGGTCCTTCACGAGGCCGTGGGCGACGTCGATGCGGAAGCCGTCGATCCCGCGGTCGAACCAGAAGCGCAGGACCGACTCGAACTCGGCCGTGACCTCCGGGTTCGACCAGTCCAGGTCGGGCTGCTTCGGCGCGAACAGGTGCAGGTACCACTCGCCGGGCGTCCCGTCGGCGGCAGCCGTCCGCGTCCACGCCGGCCCGCCGAAGGTCGACTGCCAGTTGTTCGGCGGCTGCGCGCCGTCGGCGCCGCGGCCGGGCCGGAACAGGTACCGGGCCCGAGCCGCCGGGTCGCCGGCGAGGGCGGCGACGAACCAGGCGTGCTCGTCGGAGGTGTGGTTCGGGACGATGTCGAGCAGGACCCGGATGCCGGCGGCGTGGCACTCGGCGATGAGCGCCTCGCCGTCGGCCAGGCTGCCGTACGCCGGGTCGATCGTCCGGTAGTCCGCGACGTCGTAGCCGGCGTCGGCCTGTGGCGAGGTGTACCAGGGGTTGATCCAGATGGCGTCGACGCCGAGGGACACCAGGTGGGCCAGCCGGGCGCGCAGCCCGGCCACGTCCCCGATCCCGTCGCCGTCGCCGTCGGCGAAGCTCCGGATGTAGACCTGGTAGACGACCGCCGTCCGCCACCAGTCGGGGTCGGGCGCCCGTCCCGGACCGACGTCGCCGATGGGGCCGGTCCTGGCCGCCGGGGTGGTCATGAGGGGGGTGGTCACGAGCCGCTGCCTGTCCTGTCGGGATCGGTGCCGCGGGCCGGGCACCGCGGATCATCGTCCCAGAGGCACCGGGCCCGGCGACCCACGGCGGCCCCTCGACGGATCGGCTCGGCGGCCCCTCGACGGATCGGCTCGGCGGATCAGCTCGGCGGCCACGCCGGGGTCTCGCCGGGAGCGGGCTCCGGGGTGTTGACCATCGCGTCGGCGGCGTTGCGGAGGTACTGCCAGAGCGGCGCCTCGAAGCGCGGCTCGAGCCCGAGGGCGTCGAGGGAGCCCCGCATGTGGACCAGCCAGTGCACGCGGGCGGTCGGGGTCACGGCGAACGGTGCGTGGCGCATCCGCAGCCGCGGGTGCCCGCGCAGCTCCTGGTAGTCCGTCGGCCCGCCCCAGTACTGCTCGAGGAACAGCTGGAGGCGCTCGGCGGCCGCCGTCAGGTCCTCCTCCGGGTAGAGCGGGCGGAGCACCGGGTCGTCGGCGACCCCGGCGTAGAAACCGGCGACCAGCGCGCGGAAGGTCTCCCGGCCCCCGACCGCCTCGTAGAAGCCGGGGCCGGGGGCGGGGAACACGGTCACGCGGCCGGCTCCAGCCCCGTCTGGTGGGCGAAGAACGCCAGCTCGTCCGCGCTGAGGTCGACCCCGCGGGAGACCGACCGGGCGCCGTGCCCGACCTCGGCCTCGGCCCGGACGAGCACCGGGCGGGTGGTGGCCGGCGACGAGGTGGCCGCCTGCAGCGCGGCCGCGAGCTTGCGGGCGTGCAGCGGGTCGACCCGGGTGTCCCCGTCGAAGATCGTGAAGAGGACCGCGGGGTAGGCGGTGCCCGCGACCACGTGGTGGTATGGGGAGTAGGCGTGCAGCCAGCCGAACTCGACCGGGTCCGCGGCGGTCCCGAACTCGTCGTTCCAGCTCTCGCCGAGGCCGAACCGCTCGTAGCGGACCATGTCGAGCAGCGGTGCCGAGCAGACGACGGCCGCGAGCAGCTCGGGGTGCTGGGTGAGGGCGGCCCCGACGAGCAGCCCCCCGTTGGAGCCACCGAAGACGCCCAGCTGCTGCGCGGTGGTCCAGCCCTGCTCGACCAGCCACCCGGCGGCGCCGGCGAAGTCGTCGAAGACGTCCTGCTTGTGCTCGCGCATCCCCGCCCGGTGCCACGCCTCGCCCTCGTCGCCCCCGCCGCGCAGGCAGGCGACCGCCCAGACCCCGCCGGCGGCGACCCACGCGGCCGCCGCCGGGGTGAACACCGGCGCCATCGGGATGCCGAAGCCGCCGTAGCCGTAGAGGACGGTGGGTCGCGGGGTGCCCGGGGCGCCGTCCGGGGACAGCACGAAGATCCGCACCGTCGTCCCGTCGAGGGACGTGTAGGTGTGCAGCCCGACCTGCACCCCGCCGTCGGCGCCACCCGACGGCCCGCCACCGGCGCCGCCACCCGTGACGCCGGGCGGGACCGCATGCACCTCGGGCACCACCGACCGCACGCCGCGGTCCGCCCCGGCCGGCCACGGCGCCAGGTGCACCCCCCCGAGGGAGAGGCGCAGGACCTCGGTCGGCGTCGCGTGGTCGGTGTAGCCGAACCAGGCCGTCGAGCCGCCCTCGGGAGGCACGGAGAAGCCGCCCACGGAGCCGGCGCCGGGCAGCGCGACCGTCGCGAGGACGCCGGCGTCGGCGAGGGAGCGGACCGCCACCTCGGCCACGGTGTGCCGGGTGTGCGCGGTGAGCAGCAGCGGCCGGTCGAGCCCGGGACCCTCGAGGACGGCCCAGTCCTCCAGCACCGCCTCGGGGTCCTCCGCGACGAGGTCGCGCCAGTGCTCCGGTGCGGCCAGCTCGGGGTTGGTCACGGCGAGGCGGCCGCGCGGCGCGTCGAGGTCGGTCTGGACGTAGAGGCGACCGTCGTTGCCCACGTGCAGCCGGCTCTGGGCGTCGACGCCCACGTGGACCGGCACCAGGACCGGGGACTCCGGGCCGGAGCCGGCCGCGGTGTCGGTCAGGTCGGCGATCCAGACGTCCGTGCGGGGGGCGGTGCCGACACTCGCGGAGACCACCAGCCAGCGCCCGTCCCGGCTCACCGAGACGTCGAAGTAGGTCATCTTGTCCAGGCCCGACCCGAGGACCTCGACGTCACCGGCCGGGTCGTCGCCGACCCGGTGGAGCAGGACGCGGCGGTGGAACTGGTCCTCACCGGCCGGCACGAGCTCGGGGGCCAGCCGGCGGACGTAGTAGTACGCGGTCCCGCCGGGCAGCCAGGCCACCGGGCTGTAGCGGGCCCGGTCGATCGGGCCCTCGACGAGCTCGCCGGTCCGGGCGTCCAGGACGGTCACCGCCGACTCCTCGGTGCCGCCGGCCGAGACCTGGACGGCGATGCGGTCGCCCTCGAGGGAGGGGTGCCAGGCGTCCAGGGTCGTCGCCCCGGTGGGGTCCAGGGCGGTCAGGTCGACCAGCGTCCGCTCCGCGGGGCCGCCGGGCTCGCCGGTGCCCGTGCGCAGGGCCGCGTGCTCCTGGTCGGGCTCGCGGTGGGTGTCGAACCAGCGGTCCCCGCGGACGACGGGCGTCCCGACCGCGCCGGTGCGCGCGAGTGCGGTCAGCGCGGTGGTGAAGGAGGTCCGGGTGGTCCAGCCGGCGCGGGCGGCGCGGAACAGGTCGTCCTGCGCCGCGGACCAGGAGCGGGTCACCGCGGTGGCCGGGTCCTCCAGCGCACGGTAGGGGTCGGGGACGGTGACCCCGTGCAGGAGGTCGGCGTCGGGGCCGGGGGCGAGGAGGGGGAGGGCCATCCCCCGACCGTAGGGGTCGCCGCGGACAGGGTCGGGTCCCCGGCACCGGGGGCGGCCCGGCCGGGGACCCCGCCCGCTGGTGCGCCGCCGCCGGCGCTGTCAGCGCCCTGTGCGCGCGGTGCCAGCGGCCCGGGCGAGCATCGTGGACGGCGGGTGACCAGCACGGTCACCGTGGCTCGGGCGGCTCCGGCCGCGCGGTCGACCGGCGGTGGGAGTGACGATGGGAGTGGTCATGGGCGGCTCGGGGATCCCGGCGGTGGAGGCACGCGGACTGGTCAAGACGTTCAAGGACCTGCGGGCCCTCGACGACGTCGACCTCACGGTGCGGACGGGGACGGTGCACGCGCTGCTCGGCCCCAACGGCGCCGGCAAGACGACCGCGGTCAGGGTGCTGGCCACCCTGCTGCGCCCGGACGGCGGCACGGCCACGGTCGGCGGCCACGACGTCGTCCGCGACGCTGCCGCGGTGCGCCGGACGATCGGCCTGACCGGGCAGTACGCGTCGGTCGACGAGGACCTGACCGGCACCCAGAACCTGGTGCTGATCGGCCGGCTGCTCGACCTGCCCGGCCGTGACGCCCGGGCGCGGGCGGCGGAGCTGCTGCGGTGGTTCGACCTCTCCGACGCCGCGGGCCGGCAGGCGAAGACCTACTCCGGCGGGATGCGGCGGCGCCTGGACCTCGCGGCCAGCCTGGTCGGGCGCCCGTCGGTGATCTTCCTCGACGAACCCACCACCGGCCTCGACCCGGCCAAGCGGGAGGACATGTGGGGCGTCGTGCGCAGCCTCGTCGCCGAGGGCTCGACGGTCCTGCTCACCACGCAGTACCTGGAGGAGGCCGACCAGCTCGCCGACGAGATCACCGTCGTCGACCACGGCCGGGTCATCGCCCACGACACCCCCGACGGGCTCAAGCAGGTCCTCGGCGGCCGCCGGCTGGCGATCCGGCCGGTCGACCCGCGCGACGTCGCGCTGGTGGCCGAGGTGCTCGCCCGGGCGACGGGTGCCGTCCCGGACGACCCCGACCGCGGGACCGTCCGCGTCGCCGTCGGGGACGGCGACCTGGTGCTCGAGCAGTCCCTCGCGGAGCTCCGGCGCCGCGGGGTCCCGGTGCTCGAGGCGTCGCTGCACCTGCCCGACCTCGACGAGGTGTTCCTCGCCCTCACCGGCGACAAGCGGGCCCGCGGTGCCACGGCGCCGCCGGGGCCGGGCCACCCGGACACCTCGGCCCACCCGGACACCTCCGCCCACCCGGACACGTCAGCCCACACGGACGTGTCGGTCGACCTCGAGAAGGCAGCCGACATGGAGAAGGAGAAGGTCGCATGAGCACCCTGGCGGTCGGAACGGTCCCCTCGGCGGTCACGGGCTCGCCGTGGCGCTGGTGGTCCCACGCGTTCTCCCTGGCGAAGCGCAGCCTGATCAAGGTCGTCCGCAAGCCCGAGGCCCTGATCGACGTCACGCTCCAGCCCGTGATCTTCCTGGCCCTGTTCACGTATCTGTTCGGCGGGGCCCTCGGCGCGGCCGGCTCGCGGCACGAGTACCTGCAGTTCCTCCTGCCGGGGCTGCTCGGGCAGTCGATCGCCCTGGCCGGGGTGGCACTCGGGCAGAACCTCAACGCGGACATCGAGAAGGGCGTGTTCGACCGGTTCCGGTCGCTGCCGATCGCGCGGTCGG
>CAXSIB010000027.1:0-15515 GCA_964237095.1 uncultured Actinomycetales bacterium | reverse complement strand
CGCAGCCAGCCCACCGCCGCGTCGGCGGGCGGCGGCCGTCCGCCCGGTCGGCGGTCAGCGGACATGGCCGTGGCGCCCGGCGCGGCGCTGCCGGCGCTCCCGACCACGGTCACGGCGGTCCGGTCCGTCGGGTCCGTCGGGTCTGTCGGGGCCGCCGAGCCCGTCAGGTCGCCGGGCCGGGTCGTGACCGTCGCGGCCGCCCTGCGGCCGGGCCACCGCCGGAAGCGCAGCGCCGCGTAGGTCGCGACCACGACCAGCGCCAGCACCGCGAGCCCGGCGTGCGGCCGCAGCGGCAGCACGATCCCGAGCGCCCCGCCGACGACCCACGACAGCTGGACGAGGGTCTCGGACAGGGCGAACGCACTCGACCGGTTGCGGTCGGGGATGTCGCGCTGGATGAGTGCGTCCAGGCTGAGCTTGCCGAGCTGCTGGGCCAGGCCCACGGCGAACCCGACGATCGCCAGGGTCACCGGGGTGTACCAGACGGCGGCCACGAGCGCGGCGACCCCGATGACCGCCGGCGCCGCCCGGATGACCGCCTGCGGGCGGCGGCTCCCGGCGACGGTGCCGATCGACGTCCCCGCGAACCCGCCCAGACCGGCGGCCCCGCCGACGAGGGCGGCCGACCAGATGCCGCGGATCCCGGGGAAGGGGTGCTCGCGCAGCAGGAACGCACCGAAGATCAGCAGCAGCCCGGACGCCACGCGCAGCCCGGCGTTGGCGCGCAGCGCGAGCTCCACCTGGGGGGCGACGTCGCGCAGGCGGGCCCGCCCGCGGCGGCCCCGCCCCGGGACGGCCGCCGGCAGCACGCCGAGGTCCTGCTCCCCCTCCGCGGAGTCCGCCCGGGCGGGCAGCAGCACGCACAGCACCGTCCCGGCGACGAACACGACGAACCCCGCGCGCAGGGCCCACGCGGGATTGCCGAGGAAGGCCAGCGAGCCGCCGACCACCCCCGCGGCGGCCGCTCCGGCCGAGCCGGCGAGGGAGATCCGGGCGTTCGCCGACACCAGGTCGAGGCGCTCGGGCAGCAGCCGGGGGACGGTGCTCGCCCGGGTCACGATGTAGGCCTTGGACGCGGTCAGGCACGCGAAGGCCGCGGGGTACAGCGCCCAGCCGCCGTGCCCGACCGCGTCGGCCATGACCCAGCAGAGGAAGCCGCGGGTGGCCATCGCGACGCCCATCGCCCACCGCCGCCCGGTGCGGAACCGGTCCAGGAACGGGCCGACCACGGGCGCGACCAGCAGGAACGGCACCATCGTCACCAGCAGGTACAGCGCGACCCGGTTGCGGGCCTCGCCGGTGGGGACCGCGAAGAAGAGGGTGTTGGCGAGCGCGATCGTGATGATCGCGTCGCCCATCGCGTTGACGACGCCGAGCTCGACCAGCTTCGCCAGCCCGGACGCGGCCGCGCCCCGGGCGCCGGTGAACCGCCGGATCCGCCGGCCGGTGGCGATCCCGGCGCGTGCGGCCACCGGGCGGCGCGAGAGGGGGGTGGCGCCGGTCACCGGCACATCCTCCCCGGCCGGACGCCCGCCGCGGACGACGTCCACTGCGCTTCAGCGCCCCGCGCGGCCGGTCACCGCCGGTGGTCCACGGGGCCGGCGACCGCGGCGGACAATGGGCGCGTGTCCGTGGAGAGCCCGCCCGCCCGTGCCCGATCCCGTCGACCCGCACCGGACGCCGCCTGCCTGGCGGCGGTCGACGTCGCCCGGGACGCGGCCGTGCTCGCGTCGGGCGACCCGGGCGCGGTGGGCGACCACCTCGGCTTCGACGTCGACGCCGACCGCGTCCTGACCCACTTCTTCACCTGCCTGGCCGCCGGCTACCCCGGGTGGCACTGGGCCGTCACCCTCGTCCGGGCGGCCCGCGCGCGGGTCGTCACCGTCGACGAGGTCGTGCTGCTGCCCGGTGACCTGGCGCTGCTCGCCCCGGCCTGGCTGCCGTGGAACGAGCGGATCCGGCCCGGGGACGTCGGGCCGACGGACCTGCTGCCCGCCCCGCCGGGTGACCCGCGCCTGGACCCCGGGTACACCGCGGCCCCCAGCGACGTCACCGTCGAGCCCGCGGCGGACCGGGTCGACCGCGCCGCCGGGGTGGGCACCGTCGACACCCCCGCCACCCTGGCCGACGCCCTCGGGCTGGGCCGCGCCCGGGTGCTGTCCCCGTTCGGCCGCGACGACGCCGCCGACCGGTGGGTGGACGCCGACGGCGGCCCCGGCTCGGACCTGGCGCTCGCCGCGCCCGCGCACTGCTCGACGTGCGGCTTCTTCGTGCCGCTGGCCGGGCCGCTGCGGGCGGCCTTCGGCGTGTGCGCGAACGCGATGTCCCCGCTGGACGCCCGGGTGGTCAGCCTCGACAGCGGGTGCGGCGCGCACTCCGAGGGCGGGGAGGCGGGGTCCGAGCACTACCGGGCGGCCTCCGCGGCGAGCGACCCGGTCCTCGACGACGTCGTCCTCGCCGACTTCAGCCTCCGCGCCGACGCCCCCGTCGCGGAGCCGGTGACCGACGTCGCGGGGACCGACGCCCCGGTGGGCGAGGTCGCGCTCCCGGACGCCCCGGTCGACGAAGCGGTGCTCGACGAGACGGTGCTCGACGAGACGGTGGTCGAAGCGACCGGGGACGACACGGCGGACGTCGCGGTCCAGGAGCTCGACGCCCCCTTCCTCGATGCGCTGGTCGATGCGGTGCTGGAGGCCGTGGCCGACACGGAGGTCGGCGGGGGCGGCGGGATCGCCGGGGTCGAGCCCGACGCGGCGTTCGGGCTGGACGCCGGGCCCGACCCTGCTCCGGACGCCGTCGCCGCGCCGGAGCCGGCGCTCGACGACCCGGTCGAGCCCGGGGTCAGCCCGACGGAGTGACTGCGGCGCGGTCCCGCTCGTCGGCGAGCACGATCCGCCGGTGCCGGCGGACGTGCCAGCTGCCGTAGAGCCCGATCCCGACCGCGACCCACGCGCCGCCCGGCAGCCACCAGAAGGTGCCGTGGCGCAGGTGCCCGGCCAGCGCGGTCGCGACCAGGGCGACCACCAGGGCCACGGCCGCCAGGATCGCCACCGGCCACACCCCGAACACCCGCGCCGGGGCCACGGCCTCCTGGAACACCACCGGCCGCCGCCCGGGCGAGTCCGCCCGTGCGGCGTCGGGCTCCTCGGTCACGGCGCCGACCCTAGGAGACGGCCGGACGAGCCCGTGTTCCTGTGCCCGCACCAGGGCTGGTGCGCACTTGCCAGGTCGTCCAGGGCGCCCTCCACCGTGTCAGCCGAACACGCCGAGCGGATCACGTGGATCCCGTGCCCTCCCGCACGCCTGCGGGGATGGCCGCCGGCCCGTCGGCGGAGGGGCGGGTCGGGCGACACACCTGCCGGAGCACCTGGCCGGGCCCACGCCTGATCAGTCCAGCTGTCGGTCCTGGGTCGGGTCCTCGAGGTGGAGGTCCAGGCGCCAGTCATTGACCTCGATGAGCTGACCGGGCGGGTACTCGAACTCGGTGGGGCCGACGAGGGCGAATCCGGCCCGGCGGCAGATCGCGTTGGACGCCGGGTGGTGCACGGAGGGGTAGGCGTGCAGCGTCCGCCGGTCGCGGCGGGCACGGGCGCGGGCTGCGACCAGCCTCGCGGCCGCGGTGGCGACCCGCGGCCCTGATGGATCGGGAGGACCGCCCAGCCGGTCTCGTAGACGTCCTCGTCGTGCCAGCGTCGTGGCCAGTAGCCGACCAACCCGGCGGCCGTCCCGCCGGCGGTCTCGATGACGAACATGTGCCCGTCGGTCTCCAGCGGGGCGTCGACGTAGCGCCGGTGGCGCGCGGCGACCTGCTGTCCGGTCTCGGGCCCGCCCAGGTGCTCGGTCATCTCGGGTGTGTTGAGTGCACGCAGCAGCGGCAGGTCCGCCTCGCCCCAAGGCCGGAGCCTGATCACCGGCGCAGGCCGTGCCTTCGCCTCCATGACCTGACACCCTTCCGCACACCGCCGGCGACGGCCGACGACCGCGCACCGCCTGTGCAGGCGTCGACGGCAACGGAGCACCCCAGGTGGCCCACCCAGCCGGGACCACCTCACCGCTCGAAGGGATCGGCTCACTCGGGGTGGACGAGCCTGGTCGTGCAGGACGGTCTGCGGGAGACCGGTTGGAGGCCCGCTCGGGACGGCCAGCTAATCTGGCGGCCGCCGCCGCGCTGCGCGCCCCCATCGGCGCTGAGCGGCTCAGCCGGTACGACCGCGGCCGGCGGGGGCTCGGTGCACCGGTGAGCGATGTCGTCGACCGTGAGAGGTCGTCCTGTCCGGCCGCACCATGCCCTCGGGTCATGTCCGTCCAGCTCGGGGCAGGTCGGTCGCCCTGAGGACCCCTGTGTCGTAGGAGGGCTTCCCGGCGCCGGGCGAGACCAAGCACCACGACCACGACGACGGGCTGACGGTCGTGGACCCACCCAGCCGGCGCCACGCCCGCGTGGCCAACCGGCTCGACCTGCCGCTCTCGGCTGCCGTCTCCCCCAGAGCGGGTGGAACACGCCACTCGGCGTCCGTCGGGCCCGGCCACGGCGGACGCGACGGGGGCCGCCGAACGGCCGCCGAACGTCCCCGGATCGTTAGCCCGGCTCACGACCGCCCGCCGATCGGCGTACCGTTGCATGCATGACGTCGACCGTGGTCACCGGGCACCCGGTGTCGGTGCGCACCGACGCGGAGCTCGCGAGCGTGCTCCGCCTGGCGGTGGCCCGCCTCAACCGGCGGCTGCGGACCGAGCGGAGCCCCGACGCGCTGTCCCCGACGCTCGTCGCCGTGCTGGCCACCCTCGACCGGCTCGGCTCGCTGACGCCGGGCCGCCTGGCCGCCGCCGAGGCCGTCCGGCCGCCCTCGATGACCCGCACCGTCGCGCAGCTCGAGCAGGCGGGGCTGGTCCGCCGCGACCCGCACCCCACCGACGGCCGCCAGGTCCTCGTCGTGCTCACCCCCGCCGGGCGCGAGGTCCTGCTGGCCGACCGGCGTCGCCGGCAGGCCTGGTTCGTCGACCACCTCAAGGCGCTGGACCCGGCGGCACGCGACGTGCTGCGCGAGGCCGCCCCCCTGCTCATCTCACTCGCGGAGGCCTGACCGACCCGTGTTCCAGGCTCTCGCCGTCCGCAACTACCGCCTCTACGCCACCGGTGGCGTCGTCTCCAACATCGGCACCTGGGCCATGCGCATCGCCCAGGACCTCCTGGTCGCCAAGCTGTCGCACAACAACGGCGTCGTCATCGGGATCGTCACCGGCCTGCAGTTCCTGCCCATGCTGCTGCTCAGCCTGTGGGGCGGGGTGCTCGCGGACCGGTTCCCGAAGCGGTCGGTGCTCATGTGCACCCAGGTCGGGCTCGGGGTCACCGCGGGCATCCTGGGGGCGCTCGACGTCGCCGGCGTCGTCCAGATCTGGCACGTCTACCTGTTGACGTTCGCGTTCGGGGTCGTCGCCGCCCTCGATGCCCCGGCCCGGCAGGCGTTCGTGTCGGAGATGGTCGGGATCGAGGCCCTGCCGAACGCCGTCGGGCTGAACTCCGCGTCCTTCAACGCCGCGCGCCTCGTCGGTCCCGCCCTGGCGGGACTGGCGATCGGCCTGGTCGGCACCGGCCCGGTGATCGTCGCCAACGCGGTGTCCTACGTGTTCGTCCTGGCGGCACTGGCGAAGATGCGGGTGTCGGAGCTGAACCCGCCGGCGCGACGGGTCGGTTCCGGCGGGCTCGTCGAGGGTCTGCGGTACCTGCGCACGCGGCCGGATCTCCTGGTGTCGTTGAGCATCGTCGGTGCGCTCGGCACCTTTGGCATGAACATCTCGGTCGTCACCCTGCTGATGGCGACGAAGGTCTTCCACAGCGGGTCGGCGGGCTACGGCCTGCTCGCCAGCGTCACCGCGGTCGGTTCGTTCACCGCGGCGGTGCTCGGGGCGCGGCGGACCGGATCCCGGCTGCGCTGGGTCGTCGGGGCCGCGTCGCTGTTCGCGGTCGTGCTGACCGCCTCCGCGCTCATGCCGGACTACGCGCTCTACGCGGTCGCGATGGTCCCGGTCGGCTTCACGTCGATCAGCGCGCTGCTGTGCGCGAACGTCTTCGACCAGCTCTCCGCGGGCCCGCGCTTCCGGGGGCGCGTGATGAGCGTCCACATGCTGATGCTCCAGGGCGGGACCCCCGTCGGGGCGCCGCTGATCGGGTGGGTCGGCCAGCAGTACGGGCCGCGCCAGGCGATCGCTGCCTCCGGCGTGCTGCTCGCGGTCGGGATCGCCGTGCCGGTCCTGCTCTACCGGCGGCACCTGATCCGCCAGCTCTTCCGCATCGAGACCCACCTCTGGCCGCATCCGCACCTGTCGATCCTCGCGCCGCCCGCGCCGGCGGTCCGAGCGCTGACGGCGGCCCGGTCCGCCCTCGGGTCGCCGCTGGTCCTCGGCGAGCCGGTGAGCGGGCTGCCCGCCACGCCCGGCCCGGCCGGCGCCGTCGGTGCCCGCTAGGGTCGCGGCCGTGCGACGGGGATCCCAACGCTGGCTCGTGGGGATCGTCCTGTGTGCGCTGCTGGCCCTCGTGCTGGCCCAGGCCCTCGCCGGCTGGTAGAGGTCGCCGGCCGGTGGCCCGGGGCGGCCGGTCGGATCCCGGACGCGGCCCCGGTCGATAGGGTCCTCGCCGGAGGTGGCGGGTGAGCGGTGCTCCTGGAGGTCTCGTGGTCGGCAGGGCGGCATCGGTTCCCCTGTCGACCACGAACGCGACCGCCCACGCGGTCGCGGCGAGCGTCAGCCCGACCGCGGGCGGCGCGGCGACCCCGGCCGCCAGCGCCCCGGTGACCAGCGCCCCGGTGACGTCGACCCTGGTCACGAGCTCGACCACGACGGTCACCGTCCACGCGGGCGGGTCCACCCTGCCCGGCTGGGGCTTCCTGTTCCTCGCGGTCCTCTTCCTCGCCGCGGTCGCCGTCGCGCTCCCGGTGAGCATCCGCCGGACCCGGTCCGGCGCGCACCGCGGCTGACCTCCACCGCGGCCGACCTCCGACCGCGGCCGACCCTCGACCGCGGCTGACGTGCGGGCTCAGGCCAGGCGCTCGAGGACCCAGTCGATGCACGCGGTGAGGGCCTCGACGTCGGCCGGGTCCACCGCGGCGTACATGCCGACCCGGAGCTGGTTGCGACCGAGCTTGCGGTACGGCTCGACGTCGACGATCCCGTTCGCACGCAGCACCGCCGCGATCGACGCGGCGTCGACGGCGGCGTCGAAGTCGATGGTCCCCACGACCGCGGACCGGTTCGCGGGATCGGTCACGAACGGGGTCGTGACCGGGTTGCGGGCGGCCCAGCCGTAGAGGCGGGCCGCGGAGTCCGCCGTCCGGGTGACCGCCCACGGCATGCCGCCGCGGGCGACCAGCTCCTCGGCCTGCGTCATCAGCAGGAACAGCGTCGCCACCGCCGGGGTGTTCAACGTCTGGTCGAGGCGCGACTGGGCGATCGCGACGGTGAGGTCGAGGGTCTCCGGGACGTAGCGGCCGCCGGCGGCGAGCTCCTCGGCCCGGGCGATCGCGGCGGGGGACAGCAGCGCCAGCCACAGCCCGCCGTCGGACGCGAAGCCCTTCTGGGGCGCGAAGTAGTACGCGTCGGTCTGCGTCACGTCCAGCGGCAGCCCGCCCGCGGCCGACGTCCCGTCGACGACCATCAGGGCGCCATCGTCGGCCCCGGCGACCCGCCGGACCGGGGCCATCACCCCGGTCGAGGTCTCGTTGTGGGGCCAGGCGTAGACGTCCACGCCCGCCTCGGCGACGGGCAGGACGGCCGCGCCGGGCTCGGCCCGGTGGACGGTCGGCGGGCCCAGCCAGGGCGCGCGCGCGGTGACGGCCGCGAACTTGGCCGAGAACTCCCCGAAGGCGGCGTGCTGCGCGCGGTCGCGGACGAGACTGAACGCCGCGACGTCCCAGAACGTCGTCGAGCCTCCGTTGCCCAGCACGACCTCGTGGCCGGGCGGCAGCTCGTACAGCACGGTGAGGGCTTCCCGCGCGCGGGCCACCAGCGAGCGCACCGGAGCCTGGCGGTGGGACGTGCCGAGGTAGGTGGTCCCGCTCGCGAGCAGGGCCGCCAGCGCCGCCGCCGGCACCTTCGACGGGCCGGAGCCGAAGCGGCCGTCGGCGGGCCGGAGCCCCTCGGGGATCCGCAGGTCGGGGACGGTCGCGGTGGCGGTCACCCGGCCATCCTCGTCCGCCGCCCGCGCGCACCACGCGGGCACCGGGCGTGACCGCGGCCCCGGCGGGCGGCCCGCCGGGGCACGGGAGTCGGCGCGGCGGGCGGTGCGTAGCGTGCCGGCATGGCCGAGACCGACGAGGACCGCCCGGCACCCGACGTCGCCGGGCTGCGGGTCCGGTACTCCCGCGGGCACCTCGACGAGGCCGACGTCGCCGCCGAGCCGATGGCGCAGTTCCGGACCTGGCTCGCCGCGGCGGTGGACTCCGCGCAGCCGGAGCCGAACGCGATGACCCTGGCCACCGTCGACGACGAGGGTCTGCCCTCGGCGCGGACGGTGCTGCTCAAGGGCGTGGACGAAGGCTTCGTCTTCCACACCAACCACGACTCCCGCAAGGGCCGCCAGCTCCTCGCCCACCCCGGCGCGGCCCTGGTGTTCTGCTGGCTCGGTCTCGAGCGCCAGATCACCGCGCGGGGCCCGGTCGCGCCCATCGCGCGCGGGGCCTCGGAGGCGTACTTCCGCAGCCGGCCCCGGGAGTCCCAGATCGGCGCCTGGACGTCGCACCAGTCCCGGGTGGTGGGCTCGCGGGCCGAGCTGGAGGACCGCGCGGCCGCGATCGCCGCGGGGTTCGGCGACGGCCCGATCCCGCTGCCGGACTTCTGGGGCGGCTTCCGTCTCGTGCCGGCCGAGGTCGAGTTCTGGCAGGGACGCCCCGGCCGGCTCCACGACCGGCTCCGCTACGAGCGCGCCGGCGACGGCTGGGTGGTGCACCGCCTCGAGCCCTGACACGACCTCGAGCCCGAGCGGCCCGGACATGACTCAGCCCGGCCATCCGAGGAGGGCCGAGCCGAGTCGTCGTCGTGCTGGATGGACCCTCGCACTTCCGCCGTCGGAGCCCCACACGAGTGGGCGACGGCGGCCCGGCTGGACCATGTCCGGGACGGGGGACCGCGGTGGCTACCGGGAATTCGCTGAACACCCGGCGCTTGCGGTCGGGCTGCTAGCGGGCAGCCACCTCACGAGTCCTACTGGTATGCACCGGTGGACCACCTCCTCTCACGTGTGACCCCACGATAGGACGGCCGGCCCGGACCGCGCCAGTGGATTGTCGGGTCGGGCGACAGGATGGGTCGATGCCCCTGGCCCACCTGACCACCCTGCTCACCGACGCCGCCGCCGCGGGCCGCGGGGTCGGCGCGTTCAACGTCATCCAGCTGGAGCACGCCGAGGCCCTCGTCGCCGGCGCGGTGGCCGCGGGTGCGCCGGTCGTGCTGCAGATCAGCCAGAACGCCGCGCGCTGGCACGGCGCCCTGGCGCCGATCGCGGCCGCCACCCTCGCGGTCGCCCGGGCCGCGCCCGGGCCCGTCGCCGTGCACCTCGACCACGCCGAGGACGTCGACCTCGTCGACGAGGCGGTCGGGCTCGGCTTCACCTCGGTGATGTACGACGGCTCGAAGCTCTCCTACGCGGACAACGTGGCCGCGACCGCCCGGGTCGTGGCCCGCTGCCACGCCGCCGGGGTCGGCGTCGAGGCCGAGCTGGGGGAGGTCGGGGGCAAGGACGGGGTGCACGCCCCGGGCGCCCGGACCCGCCCCGACGAGGCGGCGGCCTTCGTCGCGGCCACCGGTGTCGACGCGCTCGCGGTGGCGGTCGGCAGCTCCCACGCGATGACGACCCGCGACGCGGTGCTGGACCTCGGCCTCGTCGCCGAGCTCGCCGCCGCCGTGCCGGTGCCGCTGGTGCTGCACGGCTCGTCCGGGGTGTCCGACGCCCAGCTCACGGCGGCGGTGGCGGCCGGGCTGGTCAAGGTCAACATCGCCACCCACCTCAACCACGTCTTCACCGACGCCGTCCGCGCCCGCCTCGGCGCGGACCCGGGCCTGGTCGACACCCGGAAGTACCTCGGGCCGGCCCGGGACGCGGTCGCCGCCGAGGTCACCCGCCTGCTCGGCGTCCTGCACGCCGCCGGCTAGCTGTACCGACCAGGGACGTCTCGCCGGCCGGCCGCTGCCGGACGTCCCCGGGCGGGGGTCGGCGGGCGCTCGGCGGGAGGGTCTGCGGGGGCGTGCAGTCGAGTACTCCGAGGCGGCCAGCAGGCCGATGCGGGCCCCGGTCCGACCTTCCGAGTACTCCTCCGACCTTCCGAGGACTCCATTGCGCGTCGACCGCGCTCGGGCCGCCGGCGGGTCGGGGTCAGCGAAGCGAGCGCGTCGGTCGGCGACCACCTCGAGACGAGGGTGGCGGCTCTCGTCGCCGTCAGCCGACGGTGACGGCGGCGGTGGCCGACGCGTAGCCGGCGCGGCTCGCGGTGAGGACGACCCGCCTCGGACCGGACGCCGGGACCGTCAGGAATGCGACACCGCGCGCGTTCGTGACCGCGGTGCGGGCCCCGAGCCGCACCCGGACGCCCCCGATCCCGGTCCCTGCGTCGGTGACGACCAGCCCGAAGCGCTGGCCCGGGCGCAGACGGGTCCTCCCGGGGACCAGCCGCAGGGCGGGGGCGATGCGCGTCGCGAGGAGGCGGTCCGCGCCGGTGCGGTCGTCCGACGTCGTCACCGCGACCGTGAGCGGGCCGGTCGAGCCCTCGCCGTCGAGTCCGTAGGCGGCCACGTCCCCGGTCCGGCCCGGCAGCACGACGGTGCGGACGGCGCCCACCGCGGTGACCGCGGCGTTGGTCCGGACCGCCCGGACGAGGGCGTCGTCGCCGTCCCAGTAGACCCAGACCCGTCCGCCGGGGGCCGCGGCCAGGCCGACCTCCTTGACGTCGGTGCCCGTGGCGACCGTCAGGGACCGCCCGTTCTCGACGTTGCGCAGGCGGATGTGGGTCGAGGTGGGGTACCCGACCCGGTAGGCGGTCCAGAGGCCGCCCCCGGCCCGGGCGACCAGCGGCACGCGCTGGCCGGGGTCCAGGGAGTTCACCCCCACACTCGACGCGGGCTGCTTGGCCGGTCGACCCGCCGTCGGGAGCAGTCGGGCGGCGAAGACCCCGTTGGCGGTGGGGGTCGCGCCGTCGTCGTGGAACGCGGTCCACACCTGCTTCGTCACCGTGTCCTGCGCGACCGAGGGGCGGGTGGCGCAGCACGCGGGCAGCGGCGGCGTCCGGTGGTCGGGGGTTCCGGCCGTGAACGGGTCGATCCCCTGGTGCCAGCCGATGGTGCGGCCCGAGTCGGTGGTGAACGCGGTCAGGGTCCGACCGGCCACCGTCGTGGCGGCCATCCCGAAGACGCCGGGCGCCGCGTCGTCCCGCGAGAGCGCTCCGGGCGCCAGCGTCCAGGTGTTCCCGCGGACGAGCTGTGCGGCCTTCAGGGTCGCGCGGTCGTACGGCGTGCTGCCGTGCGCGTCGCGGTAGCCGTTGAAGACGACCGTCGGCCGCCCGCCGACGGAGATCAGCGCAGGGGCGAGGGCCGCCGACGACCAGGCGCCCACGACCGTCGTCAGCGGTCCGGCCGCCGCTCCGGTGAAGGTGAGCCGGCGGCTGGCGATCGACTGGCTGTTCGCGTTCTGCACGCCGAAGACGACGAGCTCGCCGCCGCCGAACCGGACGACCTGTGCGGTGGGGGTGCTGCTGCCGACGTTCGCGGAGACGACCGACCAGACCCCGGGCCGGGCCGCCGCGGCCCGGGCCGGGCCGGCCGGAACCGGGGCCGGGTGGACGGCCGCGGCCACCCGCCTGACCCGGACCGGGGCGGCGGCGACCGCCGTGACCTGCGCCGACGCGGGGGAGACCGGGCTCCCGGCGAGGACCGACAGCCCGAGCCCGAACGCCGCGGCGCCGACGCCGCAGGCGCGGGCACTCGACCGGGGGGGTCGGGTGGCGGGCGGGGCGGGCAGGGGTGCCGTCGGGGTCATCGGCGGAGCATGACACCGGGGTCGGCCGCCGTCACCTGACGGTTCCGTGCGTCGACCGGGGGACGACCGGCGCACGTTAGCCTCGTCTAATACAATCGCTTCATGGACGCGAGCGCCTCGGTCGAGGACTACCTCAAGACGGTGTGGCGGCTGTCGTCCCCGCCGGCCGGCGGCTCGGGCCGGGCGGTGGTGCCGTCGGAGCTGGCGCGGGCGCTCGGGGTGAGTGCCCCGAGCGTGTCGGCGATGGCCCGGCGGCTGCGCTCGGCCGGCCTGCTCGTCGACACCCCCGCGGGCAGCCCGCTCGAGCTGACCGCAGAGGGGGTGCGGACGGCGTTGCACGTCGTCCGGCGGCACCGCCTGCTCGAGACGTTCCTGGTCCGGGTGCTCGGCCTCGGGTGGGACGAGGTGCACGCGGAGGCGGAGATCCTCGAGCACGCCCTCACCCCGCGCGTCGAGCGCGCGATCGCCGCCCACCTCGGCGAGCCCGACCGCGACCCCCACGGGGACCCGATCCCGCCGGAGACGGCGACCGGGACCGGGACCGGGACCGGGCCGATGATGGTCCCGGACCCGGCGGCCGGGTCCTACCGGGAGGACTGGGGACAGCCCCTGGCGGGCGCGGCGACCGACGGCGACTTCGTCGTGGAGCGGGTCGAGGACGTCGACCCGAGTGTGCTGCGCCACCTGGCCGACCTCGGGATCACCCCGGGCACCCACCTGCACCTCACCGGGCGCGACGAGCACGGCGGGCCGCTCTGGGTCCGGATCTGCCGGCCCGGCGGGGATTCCGAGCCGATCCCGCTCGGGTCCGGGCTCGTCCAGCGGGTGCACGGCCGGACCGGGACGCTGGTGGGCGGGTGACCGCGGAGACGGCCGACACCGCGGCCACCCCCGACACCCGGGCCACCCCGGACACCCGGGACGCCCCGGCGGCGCGGACCGCGGTCCCGCCCGCGGCGGCCGGCCTCGCCGACCCGGCCGGCTCGGCCGGTGTCACCCCGATCGGTCCCGCCCCGACCGGCCCCGCCGCGACCGGCCTCGTCTCGACCGGGGCGCCCGGCCGGCGCCGGCGCCGGCTGTTCTTCGTCGGGCCGGCGTTCGTGGCCGCGGTCGCTTACGTCGACCCCGGCAACTTCGCGACCAACTTCTCCGCCGGGGCGCTGCACGGCTACTCCCTGGCCTGGGTGATCGTGCTCGCCGACGCCGTGGCGATCCTGGTGCAGTACCTGACGTCCAAGGCCGGCATCGCGACCGGGCTGAGCCTGCCCGAGCTGTGCGCGCGGCACTTCCGGCGCCGGACGAACGCGGTGCTGTGGTTCCAGGCGGAGGCGGTCGCGATGGCGACAGACCTCGCGGAGTTCGTCGGGGCCGCCATCGGCCTGTACCTGCTGTTCCACATCCCCCTCTTCGCGGCCGGCCTGGTCACCGCGGTCGTGTCGTTCGCCCTGCTGGCGCTGCAGACCCGGGGTTACCGGCGTTTCGAGATCGCGATCGTCGCGCTGCTGCTGTTCGTCGCCGGCGGCTTCGTCGCGGACCTGCTCCTGGTCGGCGGGCCGAGCGCGGACGGGCTGGTGGGCGGTCTGCTGCCCCGCATCGACGGCCTCGACGAGCTGACCCTGGCCGTCGGGATCGTCGGGGCGACCGTGATGCCGCACGCGATCTACCTGCACTCCGCGCTGCAGGCGCGCCGGTCGACCGAGCTCGCCCGCGACGCCGACGGCGGGCGCGACGCGCGGCGCCGCCTGGCCCGCGCCAACGTGTGGGACTGCGTGCTGGGCCTGGGATCGGCGGGCCTGGTGAACCTGGCGATGCTGGCGGTCGCCGCCGTCCTCGCCACCCGGTCCGCGGTGCCCCTGACCGCGGACCTGATCACGATCCACGGCGACCTCGCCCGCCTCGTCGGGGGTCTCGCCGCGCTCGCGTTCGCGGTCGCGCTCGCGGCCTCCGGGCTGGCGTCCTCGGGCGTCGGGACCTACGCGGGCCAGGTGGTGATGAGCGGCTTCATGGGCTGGCGGGTGCCCCTGGTCGTGCGCCGGCTCGTGACCATGGCGCCGTCACTGGTCGTTCTCGGCACGGGGGTCTCCACCACCGGGGCGCTCGTCGTCTCCCAGGTCGTGCTGGCCTTCGGGATCCCGTTCGCCCTCGTCCCGCTGGTCCGCCTGACCGCCGACCGCGCCGTGATGGGCACCTACGTGAACCGCCGCCGCACCACCGTGGCCGGCTGGGTCGTCGCCGTCGTCATCTCCGGGCTCGACGCGGTGCTCATCGTGTCCCTCGCCTGATGGCCAGGCACATCTAGAGTCATCAGTCGATGACCAGAGTGACACCAGATCGGAGGGACGACATGCGTACGACGCTCGCGCTCGACGACGACCAGGTGGCTGAGGCCCAGCGCCTGACAGGGACCAAGGAGAAGAGTGCGCTCGTCCGCCAGGCACTGGGCGCTCTCATCGAACGGGAGAGTGCGCGTCGGCTCGCCCGTCTCGGTGGCACCGAGCCCGGACTGGTCGTAGCCCTCCGGCGGCGTGACGCGCAGGAATGAGTGGGACGTCGCGGTGATCCTCGTCGACACCTCGGTGTGGATCGACCACCTCCGGGTGGGCAGCCCGACGCTGACGGCACTGCTCGACCTCGGTGAGGTCATGGGACACCCGTGGGTCGCGGGCGAGTTGGCACTCGGTCGGATCAGCAATCGGACTGAGGTGCTCGCGCTGCTGTCCCACCTGCCGCAGGCGGTCGTCGCCACCTCGGACGAGGTCTTGATGCTGGTCGAGCTGGCTGAGCTGTCCGGTGCCGGTATCGGGTACGTCGACGCCCAGCTCCTCGCGTCCACCCGGCTCACCGCGGACGCGCAGCTGTGGTCGAGGGACCGACGTCTCGTGGCCGCGGCCGCCCGTGCCGAGGTCGCCACTGTCCGGGTCGAGTGGAGCTAGGAGCCGCGGATCTCGGCGAAGCGGGCGAGGGCCTCGACGCGCTCGGCCTTGTGGTCGACGATCGGCTCGGGGTAGCCGTGGGCGTAGCCGCCGGGGACCTTCCACGGCTCGTGGACGGCCTTGCCGCCGATGTGGCGCAGCTCCTCGACGTAGGTGCGGACGTAGTCCCCGGCGGGGTCGTAGCGCTCGCCCTGCGTGACGGGGTTGAAGATGCGGAAGTACGGCGCCGCGTCGGTGCCGCAGCCGGCGATCCACTGCCAGCCGTGCTGGTTGCTCGACAGCTCCCCGTCCTGCAGCTGGGTCATGAACCAGCGGGCGCCGGCGGTCCACTCCAGGTGCAGGTCCTTCACGAGGAAGCTGCCGACGACCATCCGCAGCCGGTTGTGCATCCAGCCTTCGGTGGCGAGCTGGCGCATCCCCGCGTCGATGAGCGGGAACCCGGTCCGGCCGTCCTTCCACGCCTGCAGCCGGCGGCGGGCCTCGGCGCCGGTGTCGTAGCGCATCCCTGCCATGGCGGGCTTGTAGTACTCCCGCGCGGTCTCGGGACGGTGGTAGAGGACGTC
>CAXSIB010000026.1:0-15551 GCA_964237095.1 uncultured Actinomycetales bacterium | reverse complement strand
GCTGCTCGCCTCCAGTGCCGCCGCCCGGGCCTGGACCCGCCCAGCACAGGCTCGGGGTCGGGTCGGGGTCCTGCGGAGCCCGGGGATCGGATTGGTGGCGGTGGTCGCGGCCGGGCAGGGACTGGCCACCGGCCTCGTGCAGGTCCCCGCCGCCGCGGCCGCCGCGCTGCACGGGAGTCCGGGGCGGGCGCCGCTGCTGTACGGGGCGCTCTCGGTGGGCAGCCTGCTCGGGACCGTCGCCTACGGCGCCCACCGGTGGACCGTGGCCCCGGGGCGCCGGTTCACCGTGCTGCTCGCCGCGGTCGCCGCCGCGTGTGCCGGCTGTGCCGTCGCGCCGGGGCTGGGTTGGCTGGCCGTCGGGCTGTTCGCCTCCGGCCTGGTCCTCGGCCCGGTCGCGGTCAGCTGCTTCGGCCTGGTCGAGACCCTCGCGCCCCCCGGCGCCCGGGTCGAGGCGTTCACCACCGTCACCGCGGCCGGGCTCGCCGGGTTCGCCGGCGGCACCGCCGCCGCGGGTGTCGCCGTCGACCACACCGGCCCGGCGGGAGGGTTCCTCGGCGCCGCCCTCGTGGCCGTGGTCACCGCCGGGATCGTCCGCACCGGCCGGGCGGCGCTCCGACGGTCGTAGGGCTTGACGGGTCTGTCGGCAGGACCGGGTCTTCGTGGTCGGGGGGTGTCGGTGCCCTGTCCCATCCTGGCGCCGGTGACGATCCCCGCCGCCCGCGGCTGGGCCGTGTCGACCGGGCGACACAGGCGGGCAGGGGCGCCGCGGTGATCGTCGAGGTGGTGCGAACCCACTCGGAGACGACCGACCTCGCCGACCTCCGCCCATGGGCGGGAGACGGTCCCGGACCGACCGGACAGGCTGCGTCCGGGGTGCGGTCCTGGTGGCGAAGGTCTGCGTGGCAGCTGACGCGGTGTCGGACGCTTCCCCGTCGGCAGAGCGCGCGGTCGGGCCGGGGCGTCGGTGACGATGAGCCGGTGGAGGCCTCGACGCGGTTCGGTGTGTTCCTGCGACCCGATCCGGCGACGTGGGCGGCGGTGACCGCGATCACGGGGCTGCTGCGCACCCGGTACGGCTTGGTGTCGGCGGGGGCGTTCCCGCCGCACGCGACCCTGGTCGGGGGTCTGCCGGTCGCCGGGGACGAGGCGGCCCTGGTGGCCGCGGTCGACGCGGCCCTCCGGACGAGGACGGCGTTCCCGGTCTCGAACCGGGGGGTGAGCCGCCTCGGGACCGCCCTGGTCCACGACGTCCACCGGCTCGGGGACCAGCCGGACCAGGCGTTGGTCGACCTGGCCGCGGCGGTCGACGCGGCGGTCCGCCCACTGCTCACCGATGCACCGGCCGGGCAGCTGCCGGCCGACGTCCACGACCCGGGTCGCTGGCGGGGGCACGTCTCGTTGGCGACGCACGAGCTGGCCGCCCGCCCGGAGCTGCTCGGCGAGGTCGAGGCCTGCGTGCACAGCCTCGGCGTCGCGGTCCCGGCGTCGTTCACCGCGGACACCATCGAGGTGTACCGCCTACAGCACCAGACCTGGACGGGTTCATGGTGGCGGGACATCAGCTGTGACCGCGTCCGCAGGTGGATCCTCCCCGGCACCGACCAGCTGACCTGCGCTGGTCCGGACTCTCGGATCCTGCGCCCGGGTCGGCATGACCGTTGTCGCCGGTCGCCGGTCGGGTCAGGAGGTCATCGATTCGGACCGCTGCGCCCGCGGTGGAGGCGGAGTCGTCGCGCAGACTCCCTCAGGCGAGCACGGGTCGGGAGTCGCTGGCGGTCGCGTCCCCCCGACCGGGTACCGCCAGGCGCACCTCGATTCGTGCCCGGCTGTGCAGGACGAGCTCGAGGTGTCCCGTTGACCCGGACTTCAGCGTCCGCACGGTGACCCATCCCCTGGGGGTGTGTTCCTGGACGTGGACGACCCGCCCGGCGGCGCTCCGCAGCCGAGCGGGTTCGACGGCGTAGACCTTGACCGAGCCACGCACGGTCACGGTGGTTCCCCGGCGGCGGATGTTGACCCCGGCCGCGGACCGGACCGCGACCGTCAGCGGGCGGGCGACGGTGGTGGTCGCCGGTACGGCGTGGGCCAGGGAGTGGGTGGTCACCGACCACCTCAGCCCGGCCCGGCCGGCGGCCGCAGCGGGGATGGAGACCGTGCCGGCGAATCGGGTCCCGGTCCCCTGACGGTGGAGCGCGGCCCGGGTGAGGAGATGCCCGACGCCGTCGGTGAGGGCGACGGTCACCTCGGCCGCGGGTGCGCTCTCGGTGACCGCGACCCCCACCCGGGTCGACGGTGACCCGATGGTCACCGAACGCGGGAGGTCGACGGTGCGCGCGTGGGCCGCCGGCGGGACGACCACCGGTGCCGGGGTGACGGTCACCGCGGCCACCGCGGAGGTCTCGGTGCCGGAGGCGTTGGCGAAGACCGCCCGGTAGGAGGTGGTGCCGGCGGTCGAGGTCGGCGGGGTGAACGCTCCGCTGCTGCCGCCGGGGACATCGGTCCAGGCGGTGGTGCCGGGTTGCTGCCGCTGCCAGGCCACGGCCGGGGTCGGTTCGCCGTTCGCGTACGCGCGGAGCTGGGCCGGTCGACCGGCCCGGGTGGTGACCGCGGTCGGCTGGGTGAGGACGCGCGGCGCGGCGCGGGTGTCGTACACGAGCAGCGTCCCGGTGGCCTGGTCGACGACGTACACCGCGGGTGCGACCGGTGACGAGGCGATCCCGTCGACGATCTCGTCGAGGTCGCGCCCGTCGTCTCGTGCGACGACCCGGTCGGTGGCGGCGTCCAGGGCGTACAGGCCCTCGTTGGTCGTGAAGTACAGCGTCGAGCCGTCGGCGCTGAGGGCGTCATCGGTCCCGGGGTCCACCACGTACACCCCGTCGTCGAGGGAGTCAGCGAGCAGGGTGTCGGTGGCGGTGTCCCAGGTCTGCACCCCGGAGTGGTCTCGGCTGGTGTTGTCGACGTAGAGCCGGGACCCGTCGGGGCTGAGCCGCAGTTCCCGGGGCAGCCACCCCTGGACGTCAGGCCCGGGTTGGAAGGGCCGGTCCTCCAGCTGCAGCTGGTGGGTCACGGTCCCGGTGGCCACGTCGATCACGTAGACGATGTCGAAGAAGTAGTCACCGACGTAGAGGGTGCGCCCGTCGGGGCTGAGGACGGACCCGGCGGAGCCGTAGGTACCGGCCGGGTACCGCTGCGGCGGGGGCAGGATCAGGTGGCCGGTCTTCGCCAGGGTGGTGGAGTCGACGATGTCGATGTCATCGTCGTTGTCGACCACGTACAGGGACCGGCCGTCGTGGCTGACCGTGAAGGTGATGATCGGGTCGGATGCGGTGGCCAGGACCGGTTGGGCGCTCACCGCAAGCACGGTGTTCGTCGCGGTGTCGATGACCGCGAGGTCCTGGTTCCCGGAGTCGCTGTTGTCCTGCAGCACGGCGTACAGGCGGGTGCCGTCCGGGCTCAGCCGCAGGTACAGCGGGTCGTAGGGGACGGAGATCCGGGTGATCACCGTGTTGTGTTGCAGGTCCATCACCGTGACGTAGGCGGTGTAGACGATCGGATGGTTGCCGTCGATGGCCGCTCCCGAGCCTGAGCCGACGTAGGCGCGGGTCCCGGTTGCGTTGACAACGACGGTGGAACTGAAGAAGTTGCGGTCGATCGGCTGGGCGACGATGGGGATCGCCGCCGTCGGAGTGAGCGTGGGCACCGGCGAGGCGGCGGACACCAGCGGGCGGGCCGGGTGCGCCGACACGGGCGCGGCGAGGGCGGGCGTCGCTGCCGCTGCCGACCAGCTCAGGCCGAAGGCGACTGCGGTGGCTCCCGTGACGAACAGCTGCCGCGAAACAGTGCGAGGTGCCACCGAACTCTCCCGAGGTTCCGAGGGCCGCTCGTCAGGCCCCTGCGGAAGATAAGCCTGGGCAGCCGGGCGCAGGCGCGCCGGGACCAGGCTGTGGACACCGGCACCTCAGAGAGCACTTCGCCTCGTCCCCTGTCGCCAGCTCGGGTCGGCGATCGCGACACCGGCGACCGCGGCCAGCAGCACGCCGCTGCCGACCAGGGTTCGCGCGGGACCGAACGTCGAGGCCGCGACGCCGAGCAGCGGCGCGGCGACGACCAGGGTCGCGGCCTGCACGAGGCCGAGCAGGGACTGCACCCGGGACAGGAAGGCGTCCGGGGTGGCGAGCAGGATGAGCGGGAACGTGTGAGCGGTGAAGACGGCGACACCCGCCCCGGCGAAGACCGCGCCGGCGAGTGACACCGGGAGTCCCCCGCCGAGCCCGAGCGCCACCAGGGCCAGGCCGGCGACGAGCAGCCCGAGGGCGGCGACGGGACCGGAGCGTCGGGCGGTGCCGGTGCGGGCGATGACGAGGGTGACGGCGATGGCGCCCAGGCTGAGCCCGCCGAGGAGCAGTCCCGCAGTGGCGGCGGTCTGGTGGCGGGACCGGACCAGCAGCGGGACGAGGACGGACCCGACGGGGACGAACACCCCGGCGGCCACCGCCACGAGGGCGAAGGAGGAGCGGATCAGCGGCTCGCGGGCGGCGATGCTCACCCCGGCCCGGGCCTCCTTCCAGAGCGACTGCCGCGGCCCGGCGGTGACGGCGCTGACCCCGCGCAGCCCGATCAGCACGATGAGCACCGGCAGGTAGGAGACCGCGTCGACCGTGACGGCCACGGCGAAGCCCGCCGCGGCGACCAGGACGCCGCCCAGGGGGCCGCCGACGAGGTCGGCCAGCTCACCACCGGACCCCCGCAGCGCGACCGCCCGGGAGACCTGGTCCGCGGCCACCAGGTGCCGGGGCAGCGCGCCCTCCGCGGGCAGGTAGAACGCCGTGACCGCACCTTCGACGACGGCCGCGGCCAGCAGCAGCCACAGCGGGGTCCCGATGACCGCGGCGGTGACGGCGAGGGCGGTGGTGCCCACCAGCAGCGCGCTGTCGCCCGCGATCATCACGGCCCGGGCGCCGACGCGGTCGGCGATCGCGCCGCCGATCAGCAGCAGGACGGTCCGGGTGGCGACGAGCACGGTGATGACCAGGCCGGCGGCCGAGCCGCCGTGGGCGCTGGCGGCCCAGCCGAGAGCGACGTACAGCGCGGCCACCCCGACGTTCGACACCGTCGCGGCACCCACCCAGCACAGGTACGAGCGCGGCAGGCGTACTCGCGCCGGCTGGACGGTGCCGGGGGTCGCCACAGGCTCATCGTCAGAGTTGAGTCTCCCGGAGTCAACCCTCGCGACCCAGGCATGAGTCAGTAAGGCTCATCTTCGGGCGTGGACTCACCTGCCGGGGTGAACGGTTCTGCGAGATCCACAGGTGGGAGACGGGTCAGGCTCGATCGGCGGTGAGACCGGGTCGGGTCACCAGTCGAGGGTCATGGGGAGGAAGGGGAGGTCGTCGGGGGCGGCGTGGCGGGCGGCGAGCAGCGCCGCGGCGGGGGCGCCGACGGGGATCCGGAGGGGGAGCGGGTCGGTGTCGACGGCGTCGGCGACGGCGCGGGCGACCTCTTCGGGGGTGATGTCGGCGTCGCGGGCGCCGGTGCTCTGGGCGAACAGGGGGGCGTAGGGGTCGTCGGGCAGGGTGTGGACGAGGACGTCGTCGAGGGCGCCGGAGCTGACGGCGCCGGGCTGGAGCAGCGCCGCCTGGATCCCGAAGTGGCGGACCTCGGTGGCGAGGGCTTCCACGAGGGCTTCCAGCGCCCATTTGCTGGCGGCGTAGGCGCCGCCGCCGGGGAACACCACCCGCCCGACCACGCTGGACACGAACAGCAGCCGCCCGGAGCGGCGTGCGCGCATCCGGGGGAGCACGGCCTGCGCGACCCGGATCGCGCCGGCGGTGTTCAGCGTGAACAGCCGCTCGATCTCCGTGACCGGGGAGGCCTCGACCGCGCCGCGGAACACGACCCCGGCGTTGGAGACCAGGACGTCGATGTCGCCGGCGGCGTCGACGGCGGCGTCGACGCTGGCCTGGTCGGTGACGTCGAGGGCGAGGCGCTGGTCGACGTCGAGGTCGGTGAGGGTGCGGGGATCACGTGCGGTGGCGATGACGCGGTGCCCGCGGCGGGCGAGTTCGGCGGCGGTGGCGCGGCCGATGCCCTTGGACGCTCCGGTGACGAGGACGGCGACCATGAGCTGCTCCTGGTGCTGATTGGTGGGTTCGATTCCCGAACCGGCCGAGGGGCGCTACCGTAGCAGCATGAGTCCGGAAACCGAACCGACCCGTCTCGACGGCCCGCGGGTGTGCTCGATCGCCGACGCCCTCGACGTGGTCGGGGACCGCTGGTCGCTGCTCGTCGTGCGGGAGCTCGGCTTCGGGGTGCACCGCTTCGGGGACCTGCTCACCAACACCGGCGCCCCCCGGGAGACCCTCACCGCGCGGCTGCGCAAGCTCGAGGCCCACGGGGTCATCACCCGCCGCCGCTACCGCGAGCACCCACCCCGCGACGAGTACGTCCTCACCGCGTCCGGCGCCGCCATCGCCCCCGTCCTGCGGGCACTGCGCCGCTGGGGCGAGACCCACGCACCGTCGTCGACCGCGGAGTAGACCCCTCCGACCACCCCGTCCCGGCGTGCGCACCAACGGCTCCGACGGTGTCATCGACGCGCCGGCAGGGGTGGTGCCTCGGACCGGAAGTCACGCACCGGTCCCGGCGTGGGCTCGGAACGGGTCGGTGAGTCGGTCGGCGTGGACGATGGCGGTCACGTGGGGCAGGGTCCGGCGGACGTCGTTCCCGGACCGCCTACCGGGCCAGGTCCTGGCGGGCGGGTTCACCGTGGCCTTCATCGAGGCTCCGCCGGTGTGAGCAGGCTGCCGACGACCGCGTGGAGCCGGTGCAGCAGCTCGGGGCGCTGGGTGGGTGAGGCCTCCCTGATCCTCTCGACCTGGGTGTACGGATGCCGCCACTGCATCTGGTCAATCGCTTGACCAGCGAGTCCGCCGGGGATACGGTCTGCCCCATCACCCGGTCTCGACAGCAGCTCGAAGTCCGAGGTGATCAAACGCTTGATCAGGAGGGCGCTGTGATCGGACCCGTGTTCTTCGCGCCCCCTGACGGGTGGGTGGGCGACGTCATCCCCTTCGAGGAGGACGGCGTGCTGTCGCTGTTCTATCTCCACGAGCGGCGGACGACCCCCAAGCCGGGCACGCCGTGGCATGTCGTGACCACGACCGACCTGGTCCAGTTGTCCGACCGCGGTGTCGCTCTGTCTCACGGCGGTGTGGACGACGACGACTTCAACGCGTACACGGGTTCGGTCGTCCGCGACGACGCCGGAGTGCACCACCTGTTCTACACCGGGCAGAACCCGCGCCACGTCGGTGCGGATGATCAGCCGCTGCAGCTGGTGATGCACGCCACGAGCACGGACGGGATGCGTTCGTGGGTGAAACACCCTGAGCACACCTTCGGTGCCACCGACGGCTACGAGACGGCGGACTGGCGTGACCCGTTCGTGTTCCGAGACGACCGCCATGAGGTCTGGCGGATGCTCATCGCGGCACGGCACCGGAGCGGGCCGGAGCGCCGCCGCGGGGTGATCGCACAGTGCACGTCGCCGGACCTCCGAACCTGGACGCCGGTCGAGCCGTTCTGGGACCCGCGCCGGTACATCACCCACGAGTGCCCGGAGGTCTTCCGGCTGGGGAACTGGTGGTACTTGGTCAACTCGGAGTTCTCCGACGCCTTCGTCACCCGGTATCGCATGGCCAGGAGCCCGGACGGCCCGTGGCTGGTGCCCGATCGGGACTCTGTCGACGGTCGCGCGTTCTACGCGGCGAAGTCGGCGGCCTGGGGTGGACGCCGGCTGTTCATCGGGTGGATCGCGACCCGCGAAGGGGACAGCGACGACGGTGCGTGGCAGTGGGCGGGGACGATGTCGATCCTCGAGGCCACCCAGAACGTCGACGGCACCCTCGGGTTCTCGGTGCCGGCCGAGATCGTGGGCTCCTTCGACGTGGAGGTCCCGGCCGGGATCGCTCCCACCGGGCTGGACGCGCCCGACGGGTACACCGCCGTCGTGGGCACCGACCCGCTGCCCAGCCAGTGCTACCTCCGTGCGGTCTTCGACGTCGACCCCGCCACGACCGAGTGCGGACTCCTGCTACGCACGACCGAGGACGGCGACCGCGGCTACGTGGTGCGCCTCGAGCCCCGCCGCGGCCGCCTGGTGTTCGACCGGTGGCCCCGGCGGGTCACCGGCCAGGGGCAGTGGCAGGTGTCGGGCGACGTCCCCTTCGACGTGGCACTCGAGCGTCCCGCGGACCTGTCCGCGGGCCACCATATGCTCGAGGTCGTCCTGGACGGGGACCTGGCGGTGGTCGTCCTCGATCGCCAGGTGTGTCTGAGCACCCGGATCTACGACCACACCGCCGGCCGGCTCGGGGTCTTCGTCGGCGAGGGGGCCGCCAAGGTCAGCGACGTCCAGGTCTTCGGCCGCAGCTCTCCGCACTGACCACATCCGCCCTAGACCGTGGCGTCCGAGCACCACTCCCACTCAGCTCAGTCACCGTGTCCGTTCAAAGGAGAATGTCATGAAGAAGGTCCTCACATCCGTCGCGGTCGCTCTGGTGGCCGCACTCGGTGCCGCGGCCTGCGGCGGCGCGGGTGGTACCGCGGGTGGTACCGCCGCCGCGCCCACCGACGTCAACCCGTCCGGGGCGATCAAGGCGCAGACGATCTCGTGGCTGCTGTCCCGCCCGGCTGACGGCTCGGTCATCCAGATCATGGGCAAGCTCGCCACCGACTACGCGAAGACGCACCCGGGTTTCAAGCTGAACCTCATCACGACCCCGGACCGCCCGTCTTACATCCAGAAGTACGAGACCCTCGCGGCGGCCGACAAGCTCCCGGAGCTGTTCGACACCGACGCGACCCCGTTCGCGCAGAAGCTGGCCAAGCAGGGCCGGATCATGAACGCCACCGCCCTCCTGAAGAGCCTCGGCCTCTACAACGACTACCGGCCGTCCGCGCTGAACTACCAGCGTTTCGACGACGGGTCGCTCTACACGATCCCCTTCGAGTACGGCGTGGAGCTGTTCTGGTACAACAAGGCGCTGTTCCGGAAGGCGGGAGTGAAGGTGCCGACGTCGCTGGCCGCGTTCCCCGCGATGTGCACCGCCCTGCGCAAGGTGGGGGTCACCCCGATCGCCCTGGACGGCCAAGACCAGTGGCCACTCGAGCGGTACGCCGCCTACGTCCCGTTCCGCGCGGCCGGCCCGTCCTACATCGAGAGTCTCAAGAAGGGTCAGGCGAAGTTCAGCGACCCGGCCGGGGTGAAGGCCGCGGACTGGCTGAGCTCACTCGGCCAGGCCAGCTGCTTCCAGAGCGGGTTCTCCTCCGTCGGCTACGCCGACGCCCAGAACCTGTTCACCTCCGGTAAGGCCGCCGTCTACAACATCGGGACCTGGGAGCTGCCCAGCCTCGCGACCACGAAGCTCCCCGCCGCCATCCGCAACGACGTCGACTACTTCACCCTTCCCACGACCGCGGGGTCGGTCACCGCGGCCAACGACTACGTCGCCCCCTCGGGCATCGGGATGGCGGTCAACGCCAAGACCTACACGCCCCTGGTCCGTGACTTCCTCAAGTTCGCGCTCACCCGGTATCCGGCCGCGTACGCCGCCACCGGCGCCATGGCACCGACCACGAACGTGAAGACCATCGTCCCCGCGGACGCGACCCCCCTCTACCAGCGGGCGCTCAACCTGGCCAACACCGTCGGGCCCAAGCTGGCCATGCCGTGGGACACCCAGCTCGACCCCACGACCAACACCGAACTCCAGCAGGAGCTCGTCGTCCTCGTCCAGGGCAACGTGTCGCCGAAGTCCTTCGCCTCGACGATGGACTCGACACTCGCCCAGAACGCGCCCAAGTACTTCAAGTGAACTCCACGGGAGGGGTCCGGCGCCCCTGGTCGCCGGGCCCCGACCAGAAGGGCACGTCATGATCCCGCACCGCTCCAAGGTCTCGGTCGTCGTCTTCCTCGTTCCGCCGCTGCTGGTGTACCTGGCGGCGGTCCTGCTGCCGATCGGGCAGTCCCTCGTCCTCAGCTTCTTCTCCTGGGACGGCATCAGCGCGCGGCAGTTCGTCGGACTGGCCAACTACCGCCACATGCTCGGCGGTGACCCGATCTTCTGGACCTCGGTGCTCAACCAGTTCGGCTACGTGGTCGTGTGCCTCGTCCTCCAGCTCGGCGGGGGCCTGATCGTGGCCAGCCTCCTCACCACCCTCACCCGAGGACGCGAGCTGCTCAAGGTCCTGTTCCTGCTGCCCGCGGTCATCTCGACCGTCGCCATCGCCTTCCTCTTCCAGCGCATCTACTCCATCGACCCGGTCGGTCTGGTCAACCAGCTGCTCGGCTCGGTGGGACTGGGCGCCCTCGAACGGCCGTGGCTGTCCGACGTGCACACGGTGCTGGTCGCGGACTCCATCCCCGAGGGGTGGCGCTTCGTCGGGCTCTACACGATCATCCTCTACGCCGCGCTGCTCACCGTCCCGAAGGAGCTCGAGGAGGCGGCCCAGCTCGACGGGGCCAACCAGTGGAAGGTGTTCACCCGCATCCGGCTGCCCCACATCAAGCCCGTGTGGGTCACGACCGTCATCCTCGCGACGACCTACGCCCTCCGTGGCTTCGACATCCCCTACCTGCTCACCAACGGCGGCCCCGGGCAGGCCTCGGAACTGGTCACCACCTACATGTACAAGACCGCCTTCACGAGCACCGACTACGGCTACGCCAGCGCGATCTCCGTGTTCACCGTGGTCGAGTGCCTGGCCGCCGTGGGGCTCATCCTGTTCGCTCTGCGTCGGAAGGCTGACTGATGGCAACCCGAACCGCCCCGCCGCCCGTCCGCGTCCAGCTCGCCCCCCGCCGCGACGTCGACGCCCCGCGGCCGGCCCGGACCGCGCGTCGGCCCAACGTGTACCGGGTCCTGTCCCGGGTCATCATCGGGGTCCTGGCGGTGGTCCAGGTGTACCCGCTGGTGTGGCTGTTCCTCACCAGCGTCCGCAGCGAGCAGGACTTCGCCTCCGGCCGCCCGTTCGGGCTGCCGACCTCGTTCACCTTCGACAACTACACACGGGCGTTCGCCGACGGCCACCTCGGGATCTACATCCGCAACAGCTTCATCGTGACGATGGGCGCCAACGCGCTCATCGTCCTCTGTGGGATGATGGGGGCGTACGCGATCCAGGTGCTCGGGTTCCGCTTCAGCAACGCCGTCCGTGGCCTGTTCCTCGTGGGGATCGTCGTCCCCGTGCAGATCGCCCTCGTGCCGCTGTTCATCGACTACAGCAAGGTCGACCTGCTCGACACCTACCAGTCGATGATCATCCCCCTCGCCGGGTTCGCGCTGCCCATGTCGATCTACCTGTTCTCCTCGTTCTTCAGTTTCATCCCGCGGGAGACCTACGAGGCCGCCTCCCTCGACGGCGCGGGACCGTACCGGATCTTCGCCCGGATCACCGCACCGATGTCGGTCAACACCATCGTCACCGTGGTCATGGTCAACAGCATCTTCATCTGGAACGACTTCATCTTCGCCAACACCTTCGTCCTCTCGGACAAGCTTAAGACGATCCCCCTCGGCCTGCAGAACTACATCGGTGACATGGGGAAGACCGACTGGACGGCGACGTTCGCGGCCGTGTGCGTCACCGTCACCCCGCTCCTGCTCGCCTTCCTCGTCCTCAACCGGGCGATCATCAACGGACTCGAGAGCGGGGGGAAGAAGGCATGACCGACACGGTGGAGGGGCCACCCCGGCCGGTGACGATGGGCGACGTGGCGAAGGCCGCCAACGTGTCGGCCAGCACCGTCTCCCATGTCATCAACAACACGCACGCGCGCATCGGCAAAGCTGCCCGGGACCGCGTGCACGAGGCCGTCCGCGTGCTCGGCTACCGGCCCAATGCGCTGGCCAAGACCCTCGTCACAGGGAAGTCCCGCTTCCTCGGACTGGTCGCGGACGCGATCGCGTCCACCCCGTTCGCCGGTCAGATCATCCACGGCGCCCAGGACGAGGCGTGGCGCCACGGGTACGTCCTGCTGGTCGCGAACACCGAGGGCAACGACGACGCCGAGTCCGACGCCATCGCGATGATGCTCGAGCACAAGGTCCGCGGGATCGTCTACTCGACCTGGTACCACCGGGAGGTCGCGCTGCCCGCCGGTCTCACCGAGACCGACTACGTCCTGGTCAACTGTTTCGCCGCCGGGTCCGGCAGCCGTGCGGTCGTCCCGGACGAGGTCGCGGGTGGCCGGGAGGCGACCAGGATGCTGCTCGACCGGGGCCACCGCCGAGTCGCGATGATCAATACCCGGACACCGTCCCCGGCCCGCCGCGGACGACTCGAGGGCTACCGCCAGGCACTCGCCGCGGCCGGTGTCCCGTTCGACGCGGCGCTCGTGATCGACGCCCAACCCGACCAGGAGGGCGGGTTCGCCGCCGTGGACGAGCTGCTCGCGAAGAAGGTCACCGCGGTGTTCTGCCACAACGACCGGGTCGCGATGGGGGTCTACGACGGCCTGCGCGAACGGGGCCTCCGGATCCCCGAGGACCTCGCGGTCGTCGGCTTTGACGACCAGGAGATCATCGCCGCCCACCTGCGGCCCCCGCTGTCCACCATCGCCCTGCCCCACTACGAACTCGGTGCGGCCGGGGTCCGGGTCCTGCTCGACGTCGACCAGCCCGTCGACGGGCCGCCGGTCACGATCGACTGCCCACCCGTCCACCGCCAGTCGATCGGTGCTGGCCGGATCCGGCCCGTCCGCGCCGCCCGTACCCGCCGTGTTCCCGCGTCGTCCATCGAGGAGTGATCGCATCCCAGCCCTGTCGCGCCGCACCGTGCGCCACGGAGCCACCGTCGCCGCGGTCGTCGCCGCAGGCGGCAGCCGGACCGCCGCCGTGACAGCCGCCCGATGAGCGCAGACACGGTGCCGTCAGGATCCACGGCTGTCGAGGCAGTGACCGGAGCCGGGGTCACCGGACCAGACCCGGCCGAATCCCGCCGGCCCCGGTTCCACGTCACGGCCGAGGCGGGGTGGGTCAACGACCCCCACGGCCTGATCTGGTCCGGAGGGCAGTACCACCTGTTCTTCCAGTACGTGCCCGGGCAGACCCTCTGGGGGTCGAACTGCCACTGGGGCCACGTCGCCGGCCCGGACCTCGCGCACTGGACGCGCCGCGGGGTGGCCCTGATCCCGCAGCCGGACGAGACCGGCTGCTGGACCGGGACCGTGATCCGCCCCGACGGGACCACCCCCGTCGCGTACTACACCAGTACCCGGGAACCCGACCTCGGGCACGGCCGGGTCCGTACCGCCGTCGCCGACGACGCCACCCTCGACACCTGGACCCGCCCCGCTGACAGCGTCCTGCTCGACGGACCACCTCCGGGATCGGGGGTGTCCGCGTTCCGCGACCCCGCCATCCGTCAGCTGCCGGACGGGAGCTGGCGGATGACCATGGGCGGCGGCCTCGCGGGCCGCGGCGGGGTCGCCCTGCAGTACTCCTCGCCCGACGCCCGCACCTGGACCTACGACGGCGTCATCTGCGCCCGCGACACCGCCGACACCGAGGGCACCTGGACCGGGACGGTCTGGGAGTGCCCGCAGCTGTTCGCCCTCGACGACTCCTGGGTCCTGCTGTTCGGGGTCTGGGACGACGACGTCCTGCACTACGTCGCCGCAGCCGTCGGGGACTACGACGGAACCACCTTCGCGCCGCGACGCTGGACCCGGCTGACCGCCGGGGACTCCGCCTACGCCGCGACCAGCTTCCTGGACCGCGAGGGACGCCGATGCCTCATCCACTGGCTGCGGGAGGCACCCGGCTACGACCCGGCCGCCTCTGGCTGGGCCGGGGCCCTCTCCGTGGCTCAAGTCCTCACCCTGGCCGCGGACGACCGTCTCGTCCTGGTCCCGCACCCGGACCTGGTCACCCTTCGCCGAACCCGACGCGACCTCACCGTGGGCCCGCTCAGCGCGGGCGACACCAGGTCGGTCGTCGTACCCGCCCACAGCGTCGACATCGACCTCCACCTGGACCAGCCGAGCAGCCGCACCGTGGTCACGGTGGCCCTGGTCGGTGACCGACAGCCGTTGGCGACCCTCGAGATCGACCTCGACTCCGGGGACGGCCGGCTCCACCGGCCCGGCCACCACCCCCAGCCCGTCCCCGTGCACGTCGGCATCGACGGCGCTCGGCTCCGACTGCTCCTCGACGGCGACACCCTGGAGGTGTTCACCGGAACCGGCTTCGGGGCATGGCGTGTCACCACATCTCCAGGTCGGTTGGACATCAGCGTCACGCTCACCGCGGGAACACTCCATGGCCTCGAGCTCACTGCGTACGAGATGGCCGCCGGCGTCGACTGACATCCCCGCCCGCGGACAGGACCCCGGCTCGTCGGCGCTCCCCGCAGGTGCGTCGGCGGTTCATCTCCGCGGAGGTCGTCGACCTCTTCGAGCGCCAGAGCCGCGATGAGAGCGCCGTCGACAGGCGGCACGGTGCCAGCGGGAGCGGCGCCGACACCGAGATCGCCGGACCGGCACGTCGATGCGGTCGCTGACTCCGCCGGCCGGGGACGCTGGCCCGGTGGCGGATGTCGAGGTGGAGCTGGTGGGCGGGGGCGCGATGAACCGGGTCTGGCGGGTCGGGGACACCATCCGCCGGTCCCGCGGCCCGTGGAGTGACACCACGGCGGCGTTGTTGGTGCATCTGGAGCGGCGCGGGCTCACCGCGGCACCCCGCCATCTCGGAGTGGACGAGCAGGGCCGCGACGTGCTGTCGCTGCTCCCGGGCACGCCGGTGGCGGAGCTTCGGGGCGACGGACAGCTCGAGGAGGTCGGGCACCTGCTGCGGGACCTGCACGCGGCGACCGCCGACTTCACCCCGCCGGCCGACAGCCGGTGGCGGACCAGCCTGTCCACGGCAGCGACCGGGGTCCAGGTGATCCACCGCGACGTGGCCCCGTGGAACCTCCTCGAGGTCGACGGTCACCTGACCGGGCTGGTCGACTGGGACCTCGCCGGCCCGGGTCGTCCGGTCGAGGATCTCGCCCACACCGCGTGGCATCTCGTGCCGCTGCACGGGGAACCGATGGGCGACGGCAGCCCCGGCCCGGCCGAGGCGGACCGGCCGCGGCGGCTGCGGGTGCTGTGCGACGCCTACGGCCTCGACCCGGCCAGCCGGGCTGGCCTCCTGGGAGAGGTCGCGGGCATGCAGGTCCGCCAGGCCGCGTCGGTCGGCGTCGACGCCCAACGAGGTGACCCCGCCGCCGTAGGGCTGTGGAACGGCGGCCGATTCACCGAGGTCACCGCGCGTTCCCTCACCTGGCTCGGCGTCCACCGCGAACGGCTACAGGCTGCACTCGAATGACATCCGGCCGACGCGACACCGTCAGTACCCGACCCAGTCGGGTCACGGCCCGAGGCCGCACCGCCTCGCGGCATGGCGTCGCCGTCACCGATGCACGCACCGGTCCTGGGCTCGGGTCAGGAGGGTTCGCCGAGCTGGTCGGCGTGGACGATGGCGGTCATGTGGGGCAGGGCCCGGCGG
>CAXSIB010000025.1:0-15639 GCA_964237095.1 uncultured Actinomycetales bacterium | reverse complement strand
CCGGACGTCGGCCGCGACCAGCGCCGCGCGGCCGTGCCCGGCCGCGGCGACGGCGAGGAGCTCGGCGAGGTCGACGCACCGCCGGACGACACGGACCCCGCCCGGGCTCCGCGCGATCTCCGCGACGAGCCGGGCCTCCCAGTCCGCGCCGCTGCTGAGGGTGAGGACCGGGACGGGCGCCGCCATCAGCGGCCCGCGGCGGAGGCCGTCGCGCCGGCCGTGGCCGTGGCCCGCGCGGCGACCGAGGGGGCGACCGGGGCGGCCGAGGCGGTGCTCGCGTCGACGCCGCCGGAGACCGGGAGCAGCACCACCGACCTCCCGGCCACCCCGGTGAGGACCGCCGCGACACCCGTGTCCCGGGGGATCGAGACCGTGACCACCGTGGTGCCGGTGCTGCCGAAGCTGCCGCTGCCGGAGACCGCGGCGACGGGCACCCCGGCGAGCACCTCCACCGCCGGGGACTGGCGGGTGGCGGCCGCGCCGGCGGTGGCCGCGGGGACCGCCCAGACGTCGACGAGGGCGCCGGCGGCGAGACCGGGCGGGACGTTCCCGGTCGTCACGTCCAGCGGGAGGGCGACCGTGGCGGGACCGGCCGCGGCCAGCGCCGCCCGGGGCAGGAGCTCGCCGGCGCCGACCGCCCGCCCGAGCCGGACGCCGACCGGGAGGGGGACCCCGGCCGGCAGGTAGCGCTCGGCGTCGTCGGCCCCGGTGAAGTGGACCGACACCCCGACGAGGTCGCCCGGGGCGACCACCGAGCCGGCGGCGAGGTCCCCGCGGATCGACCAGACGGTGGTCGTGTGGCCCGCCGCCGTGACGACCCGGGCGCCCCCGAGGACGGCCAGCAGGACGAGGGCCACCCCGGCGACGAGGCGCAGGTCGAGCCAGGACGGCCGGCCGAGGCGGCGGGCCCGGGGGGCGGCGGGCCGGGCCGGGTCCGTCCCGGCGCTGCGGGCGGCACCCGACGCCGCGGGGCCGCCGGCGCCGGTGCTCGTGTTCGCGTGCGGGACTGCGGACACCGGACGCTCCTCTCGGCGGACGCTCGGCCCGGGACGCTCGTCGCGGCGGACGTTGGCCGGCGGTCACCGCCAGTGTCCGGGCCGGGGGTCGCCCGTCGGCTTCGTCCACAGCCAGTGACTGTCGGTCAGCGTCCGTGACCGTCTCGTGTGGGTCATCGGGCGTTCTGTGTGGGACGCCTGAGACAGCGCCCGGTTGGGTATGTTCACGTCCTGATCGGTCGTGCGACGTGCGGCCCGGTGAGGAGATGGCGGCGTGGACGGCACGCGGGACGACGACAGCCCCCGGTTCCTGCAGCTCGCCGACGTCGCGCAGGTGCTCGCCGTGAGCGACACGCAGGTCTACGCCCTCGTCCGGTCGGGCGAGCTGCGCGCCATCAAGCTGGGCGGGCGCGGCCGGTGGCGGGTGGAGCGCACCGAGCTGCAGGCCTACATCGACCGGATGTACGACCAGACGCGCGCGTTCATCGACGCCCACCCCTTCACCCGCGGGGAGCTCGACCCCGCAGAGAGCTGACCGGCCCGCCGCGGACCGCGCTCAGCCGGTGAGCCGGCGGCGCACGCAGGCGATCGCCGACGTCGGCACGAGCCGCGCGGCCGAGACGTCCCGCCCGCGCCGGAGGTCGCCGGCCGGGTGCTCGGTCAGCTCGAGGTGGTCCGCCCCGACCCGGTCGACCGTGCCGACGACCGCGGTCGCGTCGACCAGGGTGACGACGACGGGCAGCCGGTCGCGGGCGACCTGACGCAGGGCGTGGCCGAGGCCGAGGCGGGAGGCCGCCGCCCCGGTCGGGCCCGGGTCGGCCCCGGTCCGGCCGAGCCCGCGGACGGCTCCCAGGGCGGCGAGGACGACCAGGGCCTCGGTGCCCGCCGCGACGTCGTCGGCGACCAGGAGCCAGTCCGGTCCGACCGTCTCGAGGACCCCCTCGACGAGCGTGCCCCCGAGCAGCTGGAGGCGCACCGGCCGGCCCCGCCCGGCCCGGAGCCGGTCGACCAGCCCGATGCGGGCCGCCTCCGACCGGGCCCGGTCGGCGACCTCCGCGGCGAAGTCGGCGTCCTCCGCGGCGTCCCACCGGCCCTCGAGGTCCGCGAAGAGCTGCTCCCACCGCATCCGGAGATCGTCGCCGTTCCTGAACGGGACCTCAGGAAGTGCACAGGTCGACCTTGATCTAGTGAGCGCAGGCGGTCGAGAGATGGCTGGTAAGTGGTCTTTGCTTGTGTTTGCGTTGACTGACGTGTGTTGAGGCGCGATGCTGCCCTCGAACGGTCCAGCCGGACCGGTGGCGACGAGGACGGGAGGCCCGACGATGGCGATGCCCGGTCCCGTCCCGTCCGGCCTCCTGCTCGACGCCGCGGTCACCGCCGCGACCCCCGTGGTCCTGTCCGTGCTGGCGGGCTGGCTCGCCGCGGCCGTCCTGGCGGTCGCCGCCCGACGGGCCGCCGGCGGCCGACCCCGCCTGGCGGCCCTGCTCGACCGGTCGCTGGCGGTGCTGGTCCCCGGGATCGCGGGCCGACTGCTGCGCGCGGCGGTCGGGATCGGCGCGGTCGGCGCAGGTCTCGCGGCGCCCCTGGTCGGCGGGCCGACCGCCGTAGCTGCGGTGTGTGAGAGCCACCCCGGGACCGGTGCCGGACCGGTCGCCCCCGCCACGGCCGTCGTCCACCCCTCCGGCGCCCCATCCGCCCCACCGGCACCGGCTGCGACGACGGCGGGAGCGCCCCACGCCCCGCAGCCCGCCCGGGGGCCCCGTCCGGACGCGCTCTCGCTCTGGCCGCTGTCCGCCCCGGCGCGCCGCGGGAGCGACTCCGGGCTCGCGGCGGGGACGCGGGACGTTGTGGTTCTCCGTGGGGACTCCCTCTGGGCCATCACGGCCCGGCACCTGCCGACCGGGAGCTCCGCCGCCCGGATCGACGCGGCCTGGCGGCGCGTCTACGCCCTCAACCGAGCCGTCGTCGGCGCGGACCCCGACACGCTGCAGCCCGGCCAGATCCTCCACGTGCCGCTCTGACCGGGTCCGGGTCGCCCGCCGGTCCGCCGTCCGACCCCGGGTTCCCGCCGCCCGGCACGGCACCCCACCCGCCCGGTCCGTGGGCCGTGGTCCCCCGCTCGTCCACCCCCGCACCGCAGCCCGAGGAGAACCTGATGAGCGTGGCCCCTGAGCTCCTGGCCCGGACGGTGCCCCGCCTCGCCCGGACCACCCGACCCACCCGGCTGGCGGCCGCCGCGCACCCGGCCGACACCTCGGTCCGCGCCGACGGGAGCGCCCCGCTGCTCCGCCGGGTGCCGCTGCCCCGCACCGAGCCGGCGTTCGACGACGAGGCCGGCGGTCGCGCCGTGGGCGCCGCCCCGGTGCCCCGCTACGGCGAGGCCGGGACGGGTCGACGCCACCCCACGCCGACCGGTCCCGCCCTGCGGCTGCTCCCCGGCGGGCGCACCCCGCCGCCCGCCCCCGTCCCCGTCACCGACCCCGACGACCTCGTGGACGACCTGAGCGAGGTCGACCCGGACACCGACGAGGCCTTGTCCACGGGCGTCGACGACCTCACCGACCTGACGGCCACCACCGGCGCCGTGGTCGCCCTGACCGCCCGGGCGGAGGCCCGCCAGCTCGTCGAGGAGGCCGAGGGCCGCCGCCTGGACCAGCTTCCCGACCCGCGGCCGCTCGCCGGGCAGCTCGCCCAGGCCGTCGTGGAGGTGCTGTCGGGCGACCGGCCCATCACCCAGCTGCTGACGTGGCTCAACGAGCAGATCTACCTGGAGCTGTCCGTGCTGGCCCCCGACCCGGCGACGAGCCCCACCGTCGGGCGGGCCCGGGTCGTCACCATCCGCCCGCAGGACCGGCCGAAGATCCGCAGCGTGCACGTCTGCCGACCGGCGGACGGCGTCGCGGAGGTCGCCGCCCGGGTCCAGACCAACGGCCGTTCCCGCGCCGTCGCGATGCGGCTGGAGGAGTGGCGCGGACGCTGGCGCTGCTCGGCGCTCGTCGTCGGCTGACCGCCCGACCCGGTCCGGCCCCCGCGCTCGGAGGCAGCGGCCCTCAATAGGGTCTCTGTCCGTGACGGACAGACACGACCGCGCTCCCGACGGCCCCCCCGACCGCTCCGCCGCCCGAGCGGCGGCCGAGCAGCGGCTGCGGGCCGACGGCAGTTCCGACGCGGCCGTCGCGGCGTTCCTGGACGTCTTCGACCGGCTCGCCGCGGGCCAGACGGGGATGCTCCCCGAGTCCGGGCTGGAGCCGCTGGAGGACCTCCCCGACGCCGACGACCTGCACGGCGACCCCGGTGACGCCCTCGCCCGCGTGCTCGTCGTCAAGCTGAACGGCGGCCTCGGCACCTCGATGGGCCTGACCGGGCCCAAGTCGCTGCTCCCGGTCCGCGACGGGCAGACCTTCCTCGACCTGACCGCCCGGCAGATCGACGCGCTGCGCGCCCGGACCGGGGTCGCGGTCCCGCTCGTGCTGATGGACTCCTTCGCGACCCGGGACCGCTCGCTGGCCGCGCTCGCCCGCCACGGCCACCTGTCCGGCCCGCTCGAGCCGGACTTCCTGCAGAACCGGGTGCCGAAGCTCGACGCGGAGACCTACGCGCCGGTCGACCACCCGGCGGACGAGTCGCTGACCTGGGCGCCCCCCGGGCACGGCGACTTCTTCCCCGCCCTGGCCGGCTCCGGCATGCTCGCGGCGGCGCGGGCGGCGGGCTACCGGTGGGCGTTCGTGTCCAACGTGGACAACCTGGGCGCCGTGCTCGACCCGGCGATCCTCGCGTACGTCGCCACGTCGGGGCTGCCGTTCGTGATGGAGGTCGCGGTCCGGACCGCCGCGGACAGCAAGGGCGGCCACCTCGCCCGCCGGGTGGGCGACGGCGGGCTGGTGCTGCGGGAGATCGCCCAGACCCCCGACGCCGACCGCGATGCGTTCGCCGACACCCGCCGGCACCGCTACTTCAACACCAACAGCCTCTGGATCGACCTCGACGCGATCGCCGACCTGCTCGCGGACCGGGGCGCGCTCGGCCTGCCGATGATCGTCAACCGCAAGACCGTCGACCCCGCCGACGCCCGTTCGACGCCCGTGCTGCAACTGGAGACCGCGATGGGCGCCGCCATCGGGGTGGTCCCGGGGGCGGCGCTGCGGGTGCCGCGGACCCGGTTCCTGCCGGTGAAGACCACGGACGACCTGCTGGTGCTGCGGTCCGACGCCTACGCCCTCGTCGACGGCGGCCGGCTCGGGCTCGCGGCCGGGCGGACCACCGCGCCGCACGTCGCGCTGTCGGGTGCGTACAAGCTGGTCGGGGACTTCGAGGACCGCTTCCCCGCCGGGGCGCCGTCACTGGTCGCCGCCGACTCCCTGACCGTGCGGGGGTCGGTCACCTTCGGCGCGGACGTGGTCGTGCGGGGCGACGCCACCGTCGACGAGGCGGCCACCGGTCCCGAGGTCGCGGCCGGGACGGTCCTCACGGACTGAGCCGGCCCGGCCGGTCGGTCAGCGGCGGCGCTTGTTCTGCCGGCGGCGCTTCGCCGCCCGCTGCGACGGGGTCGACGTCGTGTCGGGCATGCCGTCCGGGGTCGTCTCCGCGATCACGCCGAGGCCGTCGGAGTCGTGGACGCCGGCGCCGGTGAACTCGTCGTCCTCGATCTCCTCGCCGTCGTCGCCGCCCGCCGTCGAGCCGTCCTCGGCGAGGTCCGCCCCGTTCAGCAGGTCCTCGTCGTCGGACTGGGCCGTGGGCGCGGTCGCCGCGTGCAGGTGGAGGGTCGGGCTGGCGGGCGTGACCGCCGGCTGCGGGGTGGCGCCGGCACCGTCGGGCTCGAGGTGGAACAGGTACCCGACGGACTCCTCCTTGATGGCGTCCATCATCGCGGTGAACAGGTCGAAGCCCTCGCGCTGGTACTCGATGAGAGGGTCGCGCTGGGCCATCGCCCGCAGGTAGATCCCGTCGCGCAGGTAGTCCATCTCGTACAGGTGCTCGCGCCACTTGCGGTCCAGCACCGACAGCAGGACGCGGCGCTCCAGCTCGCGCATGAGCTCGGGGCCGACCTCGTCCTCCCGGCTGTCGTAGGCGACCTGGACGTCGGCGTCGAGCTCGGTGAGCAGGAAGTCCTGCGTGAGCGCGGACCGCTCCCCGCCCGAGGCCGTCACGACCTCGTCGATGGTGACCCCGACCGGGTAGAGCAGGGCGAGCGCGGACCACAGCGCCTCGATGTCCCACTCCTCGGCGAAACCCTGGGCCGTGGCGCCGCGGACGTAGCCACTGACCACGTCGGAGAGGAAGCCGCGCACCTGCCCGGCGATCTCGCCGCCCTCGAGCACCCGCCGGCGCTCGGCGTAGACGACCTTGCGCTGGCGGTTCAGGACGTCGTCGTACTTCAGGACGTCCTTGCGGGACTCGAAGTTCTGCCCCTCGACCGCGGCCTGCGCGCTCGCGATGGTCTTCGACACGCTCTTGCTCTCGATCGGGACGTCGGCCGGGGAGTTGAGCCGGTCGAGGGTCCACTCGACCCACTCGGACTTGAACCGCCGCATCAGCTCGTCCTCGAGGGACAGGTAGAAGCGGCTCTCCCCCGGGTCGCCCTGGCGCCCGGACCGCCCGCGGAGCTGGTTGTCGATGCGGCGCGACTCGTGCCGCTCGGTGCCGAGGACGTACAGCCCGCCCGCGGCGACGACCTCGTCGTGCTCGGTCGCGGCCGCCGTCTTCTGCCGCTCGAGCTCCGCGGGCCACGCCGCCTCGTAGGCCTCGGGGTCCGCGTCGGGGTCCAGCCCGCGCCCGTGCAGCGCCGCGGTGGCGACGAACTCGGGGCTGCCGCCCAGCATGATGTCCGTCCCGCGACCGGCCATGTTCGTGGCGACGGTGACCGCCGCCTTCCGCCCGGCCTGGGCGACGATCGACGCCTCCTGCGCGTGGTGCTTGGCGTTCAGCACCTCGTGCGGGACGTCGGCGCGGCCCAGCAGGCGCGACAGCAGCTCGGACTTCTCGACGCTCACGGTGCCCACGAGCACCGGCTGGCCGGCGGCGTGGCGGGCGGCGATGTCCTCCACCACCGCCTCGAACTTCGCCTCCTCGGTGCGGTAGACGAGGTCGTGCTCGTCGGCGCGGACCATCGGTTTGTTCGTCGGGATCTGCACCACGCCGAGGTTGTAGATCTTGTTGAACTCGTTCGCCTCGGTCATCGCCGTGCCGGTCATCCCGGAGAGCTTCTCGTACAGGCGGAAGAAGTTCTGCAGCGTGATCGTCGCGAGGGTCTGGTTCTCGTCCTTGATGTCGACGCGTTCCTTGGCCTCGATGGCCTGGTGCATGCCCTCGTTGTAGCGGCGGCCGGCGAGGATGCGCCCGGTGTGCTCGTCGACGATGAGGACCTCGCCGTCGATGACGACGTAGTCCTTGTCCTTGTTGAACAGCTCCTTCGCCTTGACCGCGTTGTTGAGGAAGCCGACGAGGGGGGTGTTCACCGTGTCGTACAGGTTGTCGATGCCGAGGTGGTCCTCGGTGCGGGTGATCCCGGTCTCGTTGATGCCGATCGTGCGCTTCTTGATGTCGACCTCGTAGTCGACGCCGGGCCGCAGCCGGTCGGCGATCCGCGCGAACTCCGCGTACCACCTGGTGCCCTGCTCGGCCGGCCCGGAGATGATCAGCGGGGTCCGGGCCTCGTCGATGAGGATGGAGTCGACCTCGTCGACCACCGCGAAGTGGTGCCCGCGCTGGACGAGCTCCTCGGCGGACCAGGCCATGTTGTCGCGCAGGTAGTCGAAGCCGAACTCGTTGTTCGTCCCGTAGGTGATGTCCGCGGCGTAGGCCTCGCGGCGCTGCTCGGGGGTCATCGCCGAGAGGATCACGCCGGTCGTGAGCCCGAGGAAGTGGTACACCCGGCCCATCAGCTCGGCCTGGTACTGCGCGAGGTAGTCGTTGACCGTGATGACGTGCACGCCGCCGCCCTCGAGGGCGTTCAGGTAGGCCGGCAGGGTCGCGACGAGGGTCTTGCCCTCCCCGGTCCGCATCTCCGCGATGTTGCCCAGGTGCAGCGCCGCGCCCCCCATGATCTGGACGTCGAAGTGTCGCTGGCCGAGGGTCCGCCGGGCGGCCTCCCGCACCGTCGCGAAGGCCTCGGGGAGCAGGTCGTCGAGGGTCTCGCCGTCCGCGAGGCGGTCCCGGAAGCTCTCGGTCTGATCGCGCAGCTCGTCGTCGTCCAGCGCCGTGATCTCGTCCTCGAGGGCGTTGACCTTCTCGGAGACGACCTTGAGCCGGCGCAGGGTCCTGCCCTCGCCGGCACGGAGGATCTTGTCCAGGACTGCGGGCACGCACCGACTCCAGAGCTCCGGCGCCGCTCCCGGGCGGCGCACCGATCGACGTCTTCCGTCCTCGGCATGGTAGGCGGGACCCGACTCGGCGGTTCGCCGACGCGAGGCCGTACCGTCGACCCATGACCACGACCGCTGTCCTGGAGTCCTGCCCGATCCGGTGAGTCGCGACCACGGCGGCGGCCCCGGTCGGCTGCGGATCGAGACCGGTGTCGACGGTCACCAGCCGACGGTGCGCCTGCTGGTCGACGGGGTCGACCTGCTGGAGTCGCAGCAGCCGGCGGTGTTCCCCGACGGGAGTCCCCGCCCGGCCGGGCCGAGGTGGTTCGGTCCGCCGGATCCGGTGGGCCTGCTGCCGCCGGAGTCGTCGGTGCTGCTCCCCACCGCGGGCGGGTCGGCGGCGATGGTCGGGATCTGCACGTGCGGGGAACCCGGCTGCGGCTCCCTGTGGCTGCGGGTGTCCTGCGACGGCGACACCGTCGTCTGGTCACCGGACCCCACCGCGGCCGGCAACACCGTGGACCGCAGCTGGCGGTTCGAGCTGCTCCCCTACCTCGACGCCGTCGACACCGCCGCGGCGGCCGCGCTGGCCGGTGAGGACCGGGCCCGGCGCCTCGCGCGGGAGCTGCGCCACCGCCGCGACGCCCTCGACTGGTCCGGGTTCGTCCGCCCCGGCCTCCGGCTGCTCGACGCGCGGGCCTGGCCGGGGATCCCCGAGGTCCACCTCACCCTCGTCACCCCGACCGGGCTGCGGTGGCCGGCGGTCGGCGTGGTCGACGGGGAGTCGACGGACGACTTCTGTCTCCGCGTCGCCCACCTCGACCCCGACCACCCCCCGCCCCTGCCCCCGGTCCACCTCACCCGGCCCCGCCGGGACGGCTGATTCCAGCGGGCCGCTGACCCGGGTGGGCCGGGCGGCCGGGCGGCTGGGCGGCCGGGGAGCAGACCGGCCGGCGTGCGGCGGTGGCTCAGACGTCGAGGCGGACCCGACCCGGGTGGGCCGGGTCGGTCGACCAGCCCCACCTCGGCGGCGGTGCCGCGCCGAGGCCGTCGATCGTCGTGGTTCCCGCGTCGGCGGCGTCGCCGAGGGCGTGGGCCAGCAGCCGCTCCTCGAGGCCGCGGCCGGCGTGGGCGGGGGCGACGTCGAGTGCGACCAGGGCGGCGGTGGGGAACCCGGCCGCGGAGACCAGCTTCGCGGGGGGCACCGACTCCTGGTCGATCCCGAGGGCCCGGTCGACGGTCCGTCCCCAGGTGCCGCCGCTGAGGTGGTACTCCCGGTCCTCCTCGCCGACGCCCCGGTCGGCGAGGTCGACGACGACCAGGTCGCCGTCGCGGTGGTTCCGGCTGCGGATGGCCCCGGTCAGCAGCTCCTCCTCCAGCCAGCCGTCCAGCCCGTCGGCCCAGTCCACCGGCCCCGAGGTCACGAACCCGGTCTGCGGCTCGGGGATCCCCCACACCGCTCCCTCGCCCCAGCCGTCGTCGATCTGCTCGAGGACGGTGGGCAGGTCGACGCGGATCGCGAACCGCCGGGGATCGGACCGCCACGCGAACACCAGGACCGCGACGTCACCGTCGCGGTCGACCCGCACCGGGCGCAGGAACTCCGGCGCGGGCGGGGCGGCCAGGAACGACTCCCGGGCCGCGGCGAACGCCGCGTCGGCCACCCCGCCCCGGCCGTCGGTCCCGGTCGCGGGCCAGGACGACGGCACCCGGTCCACCCACGACCGGTCCGGTGGCGGGCCCGCCGTCCCGGGCGGGTCGAGCAGGGAGTACCTGGTGATCCTCACCTCGGGTTCGTCGTCCACCCCGTCAGCATCGCTCCCGGTCGAGCCCGGACGTCGTCCCCCGGTGGTGTTCAGCCCGCCAGCTCGAAGACGCCGTAGCCGAAGCCCGCGGCCCGGACGGTGCCGCCGGCGAGCTCGACGCCGTCGACCTCGAGGGCCCGCGCGCCGCCGAGGGCGCCCGGCGGGGGCAGCTCGGCGTCCGGGGCGGCGGCGTCGAGGAGGGCCTCGGTGACCGCCGCGGCCGCGGGGGCGTCCGCGAGGACGACCGAGACCGGCTCGCGGCCCGGGTTGAGGACGACGAGGTGGCGGTCGCCGCGCAGGTAGACCAGCGGGTAGCCCTCGTGGAGGACCGTCGTCGCCCCGTCCGGGCCGAGGTCGGGCACGGACCGGCGCAGCGCGACGAGGCGCCGGACCCGGTTCAGGGTGGAGGCGGGGTCGTCCACCTGCGACGCGACCGTCGGTCGCGACGGGCCGGTGTCCACCGGCAGGTAGAGCCGCTCCGCGGGCGCGGTGGAGAACCCGGCGTTCGCCGTGTCGTCCCACTGCACCGGGGTCCGGGCTCCGGCGCGGTTGTAGGTGGGGTGGCAGATGCTGCCCTCGACGTCGCCGAGCCCGGGCAGGTAGCGCATCCCGATCTCGTCGCCGGCGTAGATCGACGGCACGGTGCCCCAGGTCAGCAGGAACGCGAACGCCACCCCGAGCTGCTCCGGGCCGCGGGTGCCGCACCGCAGCCGGTCGAAGTCGTGGTCGGACGACGCCAGCAGCACGAGGCGCTCGGGGCCCCACTGGCGGCCGTGCTCCGCCCAGAACTCCAGGAAGTCCTCCGTCGAGCCGGTGGCGTCGGCGTCGAAGTAGCACGGGCCCGGGCTTCCCCACGACAGGGTCCCGGCGCCGCCGTTGTTGAACAGCGAGCTGTGGGGCCGCTCGATGACCAGGGAGAAGTCGGCGTCGAACGCGGGGCCGGCCGCGGTCGCCGCGGCCACCGCCTCGTCGCCGTCGGCCCCCGGGACGGCGTAGCCGTGGACGGTGTCCAGCCAGAAGCGCGGGTCGCGCCACTCGATCCCCTCCGGGATCAGCACCGCCTCGGGGTACGCGGTGTCGAGCCAGGCGTGCAGCTCGCGCCACAGGTCGAGGGTCGCGACGAAGCCGGGGTCGTCCTTGACGAGGGAGAACGCCATGTCCACCCGGAATCCCGCGATGCCGCGGTCCAGCCAGAACGCCATGATCTCCCGCAGCGCCGCCCGGTTGGCCTGCGGGCCGGGGGCGTCGACGGGCTGCCGCCATCCTTCGGCCGGGTCGAGGCGGGCGTAGCCGAAGTTCAGCGCCGGCTGGGAGTCGTAGAAGTTCTTGAGGTAGGAACCGGGCCGCGGACCCGGGGACGGGACGAAACCCGCCGGCAGCGCGGGCGCCCCGGGGCCCGGGTCGGCCCAGATGTAACGGTCCCCGGCCAGGTCGCCCGCACCGGCCGGCGGGACGTCGGGGAGGGCCGCTCGGAACCAGGCGTGCGCGGTCGCGGTGTGCCCGACGACGAGGTCGAGGAGCACCCGGATCCCGCGCTCGCGGGCGGCGTCGACGAACCGGACCAGGTCGTCGTTGGTGCCGTAGCGGGGGGCGACGAGCAGGTAGTCGCTGACGTCGTAGCCCGCGTCGAGGAACGGCGAGGCGAAGCAGGGGTTGAACCAGACCGTGTCGATCCCCAGCCAGGCCAGGTGGTCCAGGTGGGCGAGCACGCCCGGGAGGTCCCCGATCCCGTCGCCGTCCGAGTCGGCGAAGGACTGCGGGTAGATCTCGTAGACGATCGCGTCGCGGAGCCAGCCGCCGGGGGCGCGCGGCGGTCGGGTGGCGGCAGGGGTGTCCGTGGTCACGGCCGCGGACGCTACCCGCGGCCCCGGCGGCGGCCATCCGACGACGGTCTCAGCTCCCGCACGGCCGGCCCCGGCGGCAAACGGCTGGCCGCCCGGGCCGACCGGCGGTCAGACTCGCCGACGTGGACATCTCCGAGCCGACCCCACCGGCGGACATCACCGGGTACACCCGGCAGTCGGACACCCCCGGGTACACCCGGGGGCGACCGGAGGACCCGGCCGACATCGCCGCCGGCGCGGCCGGCCTCGTCCCGGTCCTGTCCGACGGCGTCGTCACCCTCCGGCCGCTGCGGGAGTCCGACCTCGGCACGGGCGCGCCCGGCGAGCACTCCCTCATGGCGCAGGCGACCGATCCCGAGATGGTCCGGTGGACCACGGTCCCCACCCCCTACGCCGAGCGCGACGCCCGCTTCTTCCTCGGGATGCACGGGCAGGGCTGGCTGTCCGGGGGCAACCGCGGCTGGGCGGTCGCCGACGCCGCCACCGACGACTTCCTCGGGTCGATCGACCTCCGCCCGCAGTCCCCGGACGCCGCGGAGATCGGCTTCGGCCTCGGCGGCTGGGCCGCCGGCCGCGGGGCGATGACCCGGGCGGTGCGCCTCGCCCTCGGCTGGGCGTTCGACCCGGCCGGGCTCGCCGTCCGGACGGTGGGCTGGCGGGCGCACGTCGGCAACTGGGGCTCGCGGCGGATCGCCTGGAAGGTCGGCTTCCGCGGGTTCGAGACGGTCCGGGACCTCTGTGAGCAGCGCGGGGAGTCCGTCGACGGCTGGATCGCGACGATCCGGGCGGACGAGGTCGGGGTCCCGAAGCGGACGTGGCTGACCGTCCCGACCCTGCCGGTGACGGCCCGCGACGGCTCGTCCTGGGTGCTGCGGCCCTGGCGGACCGACGACGCCGAGGTCGAGTCGGTGGTGGAGGCGTGCTCGGACCCCCTCACCCAGCTCTGGCTCAGCCATCTCGAGACCCCCTACACGGTCGAGTCGGCGCGGCGCTTCGTCGGCGGCGGGGCCGAGCGGGCCGCGACCGGGGAGGCCGTCGCCTGGGCGGTCGCGCCGGTCGGCGAGCACGACGGGACCGGCGGGAGCGGGCCGGCCGGGGCCTCGCTCAGCCTCTTCGGGCTGACCCGCGCCTACGGCAGCCCGGAGCTCGGGTGGTGGGCCCACCCCGCCGTCCGCGGCCGCGGGGTGGTGAGCGCGGCGGTGCGGGTCGCGGCCGCGTGGGCGATGGCGCCGGCGCCCGACGGCCTCGGGGCCCACCGGCTCCTCGTCGAGGCCGCCGCCGGGAACACCGGCTCGGTGGCCGTCGCGCGCGCGGCCGGCTTCACCGAGTTCGGGCGCGGGCACGGCGAGGACCTCCAGCCCGACGGCACCTACGCCGACTGCGTCTACCTCGAGCGGCTCCGCCCCGGACTCGCCGTCGACCCGTCGTGACCGGCGGCCCGGAGGTCCGGCGTGGCTGAGGCCGACACGACCGCGGAGCAGGACGGCCCGCGGACCCGGGCGTCGCTCGCCGCGGACCTGCGGGCGCTCGGCCTGTCGGCCGGGTCGACGGTGCTCGTCCACTCGTCGCTGTCCGCGCTCGGCTGGGTCAGCGGCGGCCCGGTCGCCGTCGTGCAGGCGCTGCTCGACGTCCTCGGGCCGGCGGGGACGCTGGTCGTGCCCACCCAGTCGGGGAGCCTGTCCGATCCGTCGACGTGGTCCCGACCCCCGGTCCCGCCGGCGTGGTGGCCGTCGATCCGGGACTCGATGCCCGCCTATGACCCCGCCCTCACCCCGACCCGCGGGATGGGTGCCGTGGTCGAGGTCGTCCGCCACCTGCCGGGGGTCCGGCGCAGTGCCCACCCCGCGCTGTCCTTCGCGGCGGTCGGCCCGCGCGCCGCGCACCTGATGGCCTCGCACACCGTGGAGGCCGGGCTCGGCGAGGAGTCCCCGCTGGGCCGGCTCGCCGCGGCGGGCGCCGCGACCCTGCTGCTGGGTGCGGGTTGGGACAGCGCGACCGCCCTGCACCTGGCGGAGTACCGCGCCGCCGCGCGGCCCGTGGTCACCGACGGTGCGCCGGTGCTCGTGGACGGGGTGCGCCGGTGGGTGACCTACGAGGTCCTCGACTTCGACACCGACCGCTTCACCGAGATCGGCGCCGCGTTGGAGGCCACCGGCGCGGTCGCCGTCGGCCCGGTCGGCTCGGCCACCGCGCGCCTGTGCCCGATCGAGGCCGCGGTCGCGTTCGCCACCCCGCTGCTGGCGGCGGCCGCGACCTGACCCGGCGAGGACCTCGGTCGCCGACCGGTCGACCGGCGGTCCGGGCGGGATCGCCCGCGGCGCTCCGGCGCGGCGGTCAGCGAGCGGCGGCGGCGACCTCGGACCGCAGCGCCCCCGCGAGGTCGCCGCGGCCGGCGACCTCGACGGCGCCGAGCCCGAGCCAGTCGGCCAGCTCGACGAGGGCCAGGGCGAGCTCCGGTGCGGGTCCCTCGGGTGCGGTCGGTCCGGCGTCGACCTCGGACCAGGCGGCCTGCACCCGCAGCACCGACACCGCCCGGTCGGCCTTGAGGTCGACCCGCGCCGGGAGCCCGTCGCCGCTGAGGAACGGCAGGACGTAGTACCCGTGGACGCGCTGCTCGGCGCGGACGTAGATCTCGATGCGGTAGTCCATCCCGAACAGCCGCCGGACCCGCGGGCGGTGGAACACCAGGGGGTCGAACGGCGCCAGCAGGGCGCGGGCCGGCACCCGCCGGGGCAGCGCGGCCGCCGTGTGCAGCCAGGCCGGCGCCCCCCAGCCCTGGACGGTGACGGGCTCGAGCACGCCCTCCTCGGCCAGGGCGGCGACCGCGGCCCGGGAGTCCGCCGGGCGGAGCCGGAAGTAGTCGCGCAGGTCGGGCTCGGTGGCCACGCCGAGCGCCCGCGCCGCGATCGCGACCAGCGCCCGGTGCGCCGCCGCCGGCGACGGGGTGGGCGCGGCGACGACGGCTGCGGGCAGGACCCGCTCGGGCAGGTCGTAGAGCCGCTCGAAGGTGCGGCGGCCGGCGGTCGTCACCTCACCGGCCCAGAAGAGCAGCTCCAGCGCCCGCTTGGCCGCCGACCAGTTCCAGCCCCACTCGGTCGTCTCCCGCGGCGCGCGGGGTCCGAGCGCGGACTCGACCTGCGCGTGGGTGGCCGGCCCGATGTCGGCGACCGCGCTCCGCACCCGGTCCAGCAGGCCGGGGTGGCTGTGCTCGACCGCGCGCATGCCCCCCCAGGCCTCGTCGCGGGCCGCGGCCATCCGCCAGCGCAGCAGCGGGTGGGTGGACACCGGCAGCAGGCAGGCGGCGTGCGCCCAGTACTCGAACAGCCGCCGCGGGGCGCGCGCGCCGAACCCGTCGAGGACCGCGCGGTCGTAGGCGCCCAGGCGGGAGAACAGCGGGAGGTAGTGCGCCCGCTCGAGCACGTTGACCGAGTCGATCTGCAGGAGCCCGAGACGCCGCGTCATCGCGAGCAGCGTCGCCGGGTGGGCGCCGGGCCGGTCCGGTCGCGCCGGGCCGGCCGCCCCGTCCGCTCCGGGCGGGCCTCCCGGACCGGCCGGATCACCCGGACCGAGGCGGCCGACCGGATCCCCGACCGCTCCCGGCGGCCGTCCGTCCCCGCCCGCCGGACCCGGGTCGTCGCGGGCGGCGGGCGGCAGGACGCCGAAGCCCTGCGCGCTGAGGGCGATGCGCCGGGCC
>CAXSIB010000024.1:0-15711 GCA_964237095.1 uncultured Actinomycetales bacterium | reverse complement strand
GATCCCGTTCGCCCTCGTCCCGCTGGTCCGCCTCACCGCCGACAGCGCCGTCATGGGACGCCTCGTCAACCGCCGGCACACGACCGTCGCCGCCTGGGTGGTCGCGATCTCGATCTCCGTCCTGGACGGCGTCCTCATCGCCTCCCTCCTCTGAACCGAGGCCGACGCCCGAGCACCGGGCGCGGGCTCAGCTGCCGCTGACCTCGGCGTAGCGGGCGAGTGCCTCGACCCGCTCGGCCCGGTGGTCGACGATCGGCTCGGGATAGCCGTGGGCGTAGCCGCCGCGGACCTTCCACGGCTCGTGGACGGCGCCGCCGGCGATGTGGCGCAGCTCGTGGACGTAGCGGCGGACGTAGTCCCCGGCGGGGTCGTACCGGTCGCCCTGGGTGACCGGGTTGAAGATCCGGAAGTACGGCGCCGCGTCGGTCCCGGAGCCCGCGATCCACTGCCAGCCGTGCTGGTTGCTCGAGATCTCCCCGTCCATCAGCTGCTGCATGAACCACCGGGCGCCGACGGTCCACTCCAGGTGCAGGTCCTTGACGAGGAAGCTCCCCACGACCATCCGCAGCCGGTTGTGCATCCAGCCTTCGGTGGCCAGCTGGCGCATCCCGGCGTCGATCAGCGGGAAGCCGGTCCGGCCCTCCTGCCAGGCCGCCAGTCGTCGGTCCGCCTCGGCGCCGGTGTCGTAGCGCATCCGCGCCATCGCCGGCTTGTAGTACTCCCGTGCGGTCTCGGGACGGTGATACAGGACGTCGGCGTAGAAGTCGCGCCACGCGATCTCCTGGCGGAAGGTCTCCGGACCCTTCCCGACCCGCTCGGCCAGCGCCGCGAGCACCGTCCGCGGGTGGACCTCGCCGTACTTCAGCGACACCGACAGCCGTGACGTGCCCGGGTGGTCCGGGCGCTCCCGCTCGCCGTCGTAGTCCCCGACGCGCTCGCCCAGGAAGGACTTCAGCCGCTGCAGGGCCTCGTGCTCCCCGGCGGGCAGCAGCCCGTCGACGCTCGGCACGTCGGCCAGCTCGCCGGCCGGGCCGCCGGCCGCCCACGGGATCGAGCGCAGCGTCGCGACGGGCCCGCGGATCCCCGAGTCGCGCCAGCGGTGGAAGAACGGGGTGTACACGAGCAGGTTCGAGCCGTCGGGCTTGCGGATCGTGCCGGGGTCGACCGCGTACGCCGAGCCCGTGCGGACGAGGTCGATGCCGTGCTCGGCCAGCGCGGCCGCGACGGCCTCGTCGCGGGTCCGCCCGTAGGGCATGAAGTCCCCGGCCACGTGGACGCTGGTCGCCCCGGCGTCGCGGGCGGCGGCGACCACCTCGCGCACCGGGTCGCCGTGGCGGACGCGCACCGGGACCCCGCCCTCCTCGCGCAGCGCGGCGAGGGAGGCGGCGAGGTACGCGCGCCGGCGGTCGCCCGACGGCCCCCACAGCGCCGGGTCCTGGACGAACAGCGGCAGCACCGTGCCGGCCCCGTCGTCGCCGTCACCGTCGCCGCCGGAGCCGGCGGCCTGGACCGCGGCCCGCAGCGCCGGGTTGTCGCGCAGCCGGAGGTCGCGGCGGATCCACCACACGGTGTCGGGCACCCCACGACGCTAGAGGCGGCGTCCCCCGACCGCCTCCGGGGGTGACGCCGAGCGGACGACGGGCCCGGTCGGGGCCGGCGGCGCGCAGGCGACCACCGCCGGCGACGGGGACTGCCGCCCGGGCCGCCCGGTCCTCTACCGTCCCGGCGTGCCCACCGCCCACGTGAACGACGTCGACCTCGCCTACGACCTGACCGGGACCGGCGAGCGCACGGTCGTGCTCGTCAACGGCCTCGCCGACGACCGCGCGACCTGGGCGTACCAGGTCCCCGACCTGGTGGCGGCCGGCTACCGCGTCCTCACCTTCGACAACCGCGGCATCGGGGCGTCGTCGAAGCCCGCCGGGCCGTACAGCAGCGAGCTGCTCGCCGCGGACACCAAGGCCCTCGTCGACCACCTCGGCATCTCCCGCTTCCACCTCATGGGGGTCTCGATGGGCGGCATGGTCGCCCAGACGTACGCCCTCGAACACCCCGAGGACCTGCTGTCGGCCACCTTCGCCTGCACCTACGCGGCCCCGGGCCCGTTCTGCTCGCGGATGTTCGCGATGTGGGCGGACCTCGCGCCGGTCATGGGCGTCCCGTTCGTCATGCGCGACGTCACCCTCTGGGCGTTCACCCTCGCCTTCTTCGACCGCCGCGAAGGAGAGCTGGCGGAGTTCGAGACCGCGATGGCGTACCTGGACCAGCCGGTGCACGCCTACCTCGCCCAGCTGGCGGTCATCCGGGGCCACGACACCACCGACCGCCTCGGCGCACTCACCGTCCCGACCCTCGTGCTCGCCGGGGAGGAGGACGTCCTGATCCCGACCGAGCTGTCGCGGCGCCTGCACGCCCTCGTCCCCGGGGCCCGGTGGGCCACGAGGCCGGGCGGCCACGCCTGCGTCTGGGAGCACCCCGCGCCGTTCAACGAGGCGTTCCTGTCCTTCCTGGCCGACGTCGACGGGCCGCCGGCCGGCCGCTGAGACCATCGGACAGCCCACCCGGGCCGCGCCGCCACAGGCCGCCCGGATCGCGCCGGGACGCTCGCCGGTCAGGGCGGGTCCCGGCCTGGCAGACTCGGGGCTCGCGACGACGGACGTGGGGTGTGGTGGTGAACGAGCTCGTCGACACGACCGAGATGTACCTGCGGACCATCCTCGACCTCGAGGAGGAGGGCATCGCCCCGCTGCGGGCCCGCATCGTCGACCGCCTCCACCACTCCGGCCCGACCGTCAGCCAGACCGTGGCGCGGATGGAGCGCGACGGCCTGCTCGTCGTCGCCGACGACCGCCGGATCGAGCTCTCCGAGGACGGCCGGCGGTACGCGGTGCGGGTCATGCGCAAGCACCGTCTCGCCGAGCGGCTGCTGACCGACGTGATCGGGCTGGACTGGTCACTGGTGCACACCGAGGCCTGCCGCTGGGAGCACGTCATCTCCACCGACGTCGAGCAGCGCCTCGTGGCGATCCTCGACGGGCCCGAGGTGTCGCCCTACGGCAACCCGATCCCCGGGCTGGACGAGCTCGGGGGGCCGCCGCCGCGGGCCGGCGACCCGGGGGCCGGGCTGCCCCTGACGGTGCTGGCCGCGCGCGGTGCCGTCGAGGTCGTCGTCCGCCGGATCGGCGAGCTGATCCAGACCGACGTCGAGGCCCTCGGCATCCTGCAGGAGGCCAACCTGCTGCCCGGCATGACCGTCCACCTCGAGAGCGTCGGGAGCGCGGTCCTGGTCCGTCCCGTCACCCCCGCCCCCGGCTCAGCCGCGCCGGCGGCCGTCCGGGTCCCCGACGAGGTGGCCGAGCACGTGTTCGCGGGACCGGTGGCCGCGGCCGTCGACCTGCGCGCCGCGCCGGCGACCCCGACCACCGCTTCTTCCTCGAGCCCGGCCGCCCCGACCCCGACCTCGAGCGCGGTCGCCCCGATCCCGACGACCGCCCCGCTCGCCCGCCGGTGAGCGCCGGCCGGGTGACGAGCCCGGTCGGGATCGCGCCGCTGGTGCAGGTCGCGCAGCGGGCGGTCGACCTCGACCGGGCCGCCGCCTTCTACGCCGACCTGCTCGGCCGAGCCCCCGGCGCGCGGTTCGACCCGCCCGGACTGGTGTTCTTCGTCCTGCCCGGCGGGGTCCGCCTCCTGCTCGAGCGCGGGATCCCGGCGACCCGGCTCTACCTCGGGGTCGCCGACCTCGAGGGGACCGTCGGGCGGCTCGCCGCCGCGGGCCGCGTGGTCCACGAGGGCCCGCACCACGTCTTCGCCCACACCGACGACACCCTCGGCCCGGCCGGGACCACGGAGTGGATGGCGTTCGTCGAGGACAGCGAGGGCAACGTGATCGGGCTCGTCGAGCGCCGCTAGGGTCCGCGTCCATGAAGCTGCTGAGGCTGGGTCCGGTCGGTCACGAACGTCCCGCGGTGCTGCTCGCGGACTCCGAGGGCGGCGGGACGTGGGACCTGTCGGAGCTGACCGCCGACATCGACGGCGCCTTCCTGGCCGGCGGGGGACTGGCCCGGGTCGCCGCCGCCGTGGCCGACGGATCCCTGCCCGCACTGGGCGACCCGGGGGACGGGACCGGGCTGCGGGTCGGTTCCCCGGTGGCCCGCCCGCAGGCGGTCATCTGCATCGGCCAGAACTACGCCGCCCACGCCGCGGAGTCCGGGTCGGCCCCGCCGAAGGACCCCATCGTGTTCCTCAAGCACCCGAACACCGTCGTCGGGCCCTACGACGAGGTGCGCGTCCCGCGGACCGCGCAGCAGACCGACTGGGAGGTGGAGCTCGGGATCGTGATCGGCTCCGAGCTGACCTACGCCGCCTCGGAGGCCGACGCCCTGGCCGCGATCGCGGGCTACGTGACGATCGACGACGTCTCCGAGCGGCACTTCCAGCGCGACGTCTCCGGCGGCCAGTGGTCGAAGGGCAAGTGCGCGCCGACCTTCGCCCCCGTCGGGCCGTGGCTCGTCCCCGCCGCCGAGGTGGCGGACCCGCAGGCGCTGCGCCTGCGGTCGTGGGTCGGCGGCGAGCCCCGCCAGGACTCCACCACCGCCGACATGGTCTTCGGCGTGGCGTTCCTCGTGCACCACCTGTCGCAGTTCATGACCCTCTCCCCGGGCGACATCATCGCGACCGGGACCCCCGAGGGCGTGGCGATGTCCGGCCGGTTCCCCTACCTGGCGGCCGGTGACGTCCTCGAGATCGAGGTCGAGGGCCTCGGCCGCCAGCGGAGTCCACTCGTCGCGGGCTGAGCGACAGCCTCATGGACCTGCCTGCGGTGGGGACGACGGCGGGATCGCCCCGTGGATCCGTGCAGTGGTGGGTCACCGGGCGACGCGAGGCACCATGTCGCGCCCCGCCTCCACGGCCAGGTCCGTCAGGTCCGGCGACGCCGTTCGGCCCGAGTCCGCGACGGGTGCTCTCGTTTTGTTCGAGGAGTCGGCCGGGCGACAGGGCCCGCAGCCCGCTTCCACCGGGCTGGGTGGACCACGGACGACCTCCAACCACCCGGGCCCTCTTCCCGCCGGCCGCCACCTGGTGACGAGATCCCCACCCCGGCCCGATGGAGCCGATTGTCACCGACCACGTCATGCCCGCCGCGGACCTGAGCTGCAGGCGGGCCACCGCCTCTCGGGGGTTTCCGGCGCGGATCCAGTGTGTCGGCGCCGAGTCCGCCGTGTCGATCAGCTTTCGCCGTGACGATCCCACCGCGATCAGCAAGCGGGGCTGGGATCGCCGGATCGGGAGCGAGGGCGCAGCGGCCCCGGGGCGCGCACCTGCACGCGTTCCTGTCGCTCACGAGCGGTCGGATCCGACCGCTTCCCCGGTGGTCGCACGGGCCGCCGGACGCTGGACCGTGTCGCGCTCGACCGGATCGTGCAAATCGGATCGTCCGGTGCCCCATACTTCGAGGCCCTCTTCCTGCCAGTTCTGACCACGGGGATCCGATCGCCGTCGACGGCTGCAGACCACGCGCATCCCCGAGTCCGTCACACAGCGCAAGTAAACATTCCCTACACAAAGTTACCCTGGTGGTCTCCTGTGATCGTGTGGGAGTCTCCGCGTTATCCGAGGAACACCTGCCGTATCGAGGGCTTCTCCAGCAGACACCCGGGGTTCGTCGCAAGGAGTGCCATGTCTCGGATCTTCGTCATGGGTTCTGGTGTCGTCGGGACGGCCACCGGCCGGGGCTTTCTCCAGATGGGCCACGACGTGACGTTCATCGACATCTCGGACAAGCGAATCGAAGCGCTCCGCGCGGACGGCCTCGACGCGCGCCGGAGTCTCGATCTCCGCGACGAACGGGCGTCCTTCATCTTCCTGACCCTGCCGACTCCGCACGAGCAGCAGCGCTACGACCTGTCGGTGTTCACGACCGGCGTCGAAGACGTGGGCCGGGCACTGCGCAACAGCGACGCGGTACACACCGTGGTCGTCCGTTCGACCGTCCCACCGATGACCACCGATGGGCTGGTCAAGCCGACCCTCCAAGAAGTTTCTGGAAAGGTCGAAGGACTCGACTTCTGCCTCGCCAGCAACCCGGAGTTCCTCCGAGCGGCATCGGCGGCGGACGACTTCCGGTGGCCCTGGATGACGGTGATCGGTGCCCACAGCAAGCGGGTCGCGGAGCGCCTGCGAGATCTCCTCGCCCCCTTCGGCGGTGAGCTCCGAATGTTCGACTCGCCGGCCACCACCGAGATGATCAAGTGTGTGCACAACATCTTCAACGCCTCGAAGATCAGTTTCTGGAACGAGATCTGGCAGGTCTGCGAGAGGATCGGCGTCGACCACGACGCGGTCGCCAACACGGTGGCACGCTCGGCCGAGGGCTCGACCAACATCACCTACGGGATTCGTGGTGGGGCTCCGTACGGCGGTGTCTGCCTGCCCAAGGACACCAACGGCTTCCTCGGCTTCGCCGGCGGGATCGGTGTCGCGATGCCGCTGCTCTCCGCGGTCGTCGCGGTCAACGACGGCATGGTGGCTCGGCTGGACCAGGAGATCGACGAGCTGGGGTTCTCTCGTGTACTCCCGGGTTCAGCTGACGCCCCCGGATCTCTCGCGGCCTGAGCGCGGCAGACCGGGCCGACGCCCCCCAGGACGGGAATACCACCGTGTTCCATACGCAGCATGCGACGGATCTCTTGTACTACCTGCCTCTCGGGGTCCTCGGTCTGATCCGGTGGGCTTCCTGGCTCATTCGCAGACTGCCGGCCAGTTTGTACCGTCCCGTGCGGAACGAGCACCGTGAGGCGGTGTCGGTGGTCGTCCCGGTGTACCGGGAGGACCCGGACATCTTCGCGCTGGCCATCGACTCGTGGCTCGCGAACGACGTCGAGGAGGTCATCCTGGTCATCGACTCCTCGGATGCGGTGTGTCAGGAGATCGCCGCGCGCTACCCGGTGACCGTGGTCGTGACCGGTGTACCCGGTAAGCGCGACGCTCTCCGAAAGGGCTGGGAGGTCGCTCGGACCCCGTTGGTCGCGCTCGTCGACTCCGACACGATCTGGGCCAACAACGTGGCGGCCGAGATAGCCAAGCCTTTCGTCGACGACACGGTCGGTGGTGTCTCCACGCGCCAGAACGTCTACAACCCCCGAGGTTTCCTGCAGCGGGTCAACGACATGTACCTGGACTACCGCTATTTCGACGAGAACGCCGCCCAGACGGTCATGGGGCGGGCATTGTCGTGCATTTCGGGGCGGACGGCAGTGTACCGCCGAGAGCTCCTGCTGGAGATCTCCGACGAATTCATGGCGGAGACCTTCCTCGGTGTGCCGTGCATGTCCGGTGACGACAAGTGCCTGACCCGCCTCACCCTCAGGCGAGGTCACCACACGGTGCTGCAGCGGTCTGCACGGGTGTGGTCGACCTTTCCGGGCACCACCCAGGTCTTCTTCAAGCAGCGGCTGCGCTGGGCCCGCAACACCTGGCGGTCCGACATCGCGGCGCTCTTCCTGGAGCGCTGGGCCTGGCGGCGCCCGTTCCTCGCTTACACGATGATCGACAAGATGGTCGGGAGCTTCACACTGCTCGTGGCTCCGGTCTTCATGACCCTCGCGATCATTCGTGAGGACTGGCTGTTCGTCCTTTCCCTCGGGTTGTGGTGGTGGCTGAGCCGGGCCGTCAAGCTGATGCCGCACCTGCGTCGCCGGCCGTCGTCCTTCTTCCTCATCCCGCCGTTCGTGCTGTTGTCGTTCGGGATGGCGTTCGTCAAGCTCGGGGCACTGGCCACCATCCGCCGGCAGCGTTGGTTGACCCGACCGGTCGCCGTCATCAACGGCGAGGTCGTGCGAACCGACGAGCCGACCGGCATCCGCGCGTCCGTCGGCCCCGGCCCGGAGGACGTCCTCTCGTGAAGCGTGTGGTCCTCGTGACGGGTGCGGTCTTCCTGATCGTCGGGGTCCTCGGTGTCGGCCCGGCGGCCGCGACCCCCGGCAGCCCCCACGACCCCCGAGTCCCGAGCGGTGTCGGGGACGGACGGGTGATCGTCCTGCGTCCCGTCCGGGCGGACCTCGTCGATCGGGGTGTGGTCCAGCGTGTGGTCTCCCTGGCCGGTGGGCCGATCAACCTCGGCGCCCTGGCGGAGGCGATCGGTGACGAGGCCTGGATCTCCCACGACGACGGACTCCTGACGCTGAAGGCCGCCGTCGTCCAGCGGCCAGGAACGATCCTGGACATCACTCGACAGAACGTCCAGCTGGTCGACTCGACCACGGATCCGGCGTCGATCACAGGATCGGGGGCGACTCTGGTCGTCGACGACAGCACGGTGTCCGGGGTGTCGATCGACGGCGCGGCTCAGCCGTCCAGCCACCGCGGGGTCATCGACTACCGAAGCAGTTCCCACGTCCGGCTGGACGGCTCGACGGTCACCCATCTCGGCCGCGTCGGTCCGGCCGTCGCCGCCGTCCGGGTGACGGCGGCGAGCACGCTGTCGGTGGTCCGCAGCAGCCTGATCGGCAACACGGTCGGGCTGGCTGCGGGCACAGGAAGTCGGCTGACCACCTCGCAGATCACCGAAGTGGGCAACGGCACAGGGATCTCGGTGGGCAGCGCCGTGACGGCCGACATCTCGTCCACGACGATCTCGGATGGGGGTGTGGGCATCCGGTCCTCGGCCGCGTCTGTGCTGACGATCGCCGACCTCGCCGTCGGGAGCAACCGCGGAGCCGGTGTGAGCGTCCGGGACACGGGTGTCGTCACCATGACCGGTGTGCGATCCCGGCAGGACGGTGGGACGGGGGTCGCCGTGACCGGCGGCAGCTCGGCGGTCCTGGAGCAGGTGTCGAGCACCGCTGACGGCGGGGCCGGTGTCCGGATCACCGGAGTCGCGGCGACGGTCCTCGGCTCGATCGTGGCGACCGGAGACCGCGGCGCCGGGGTCCGTGTGGCCGACGGCGGGTCGGCCGTCCTCGACAAGGTCACCAGTACGTCCAACACCGGTGCCGGCGTGATGGTGGCCGGCACGGGAGAGGTCATTTTCAGGCACGTCCGGTCGGCGAGCAACGGCGGCACAGGTGCGCACCTGGCCGGCGGTTCCGACCTCAGGCTCTTCGACGTGACCGCGGTCGGCAATCACCGACCTGGACTGGTCCTGCAGGCGATCCCACGGACCACCGTGGTCACCCGAGTGGTCACGCAGTCCAACCTGGCCGGCGGTGTCGTCGTCAGTGGCTCGCCGGGCGTCCGTCTGGCAGGACTCGTCTCCAGCGGCGACGCGGGTACCGGGATCGTGGTCGTCGACTCACCTGATGCGGTGCTCACCCGGGCCGTCGTGTCCGGGACCGCGGACGGCATCGTGGTCCGCCGCAGCCCGGCGGTGGTGATCTCCGCGCCCACCGTGTCGTCCGTCCGGCGCGGGCTGTGGGTCGGCCCGGGCTCGCCCGGGACGCTCGTCGAGGGTGGCACCGTCCACGGTGCCGTCATCGCGGTGTCCATCAGCTCGAACGGGGTCCACGTCGACCGGATCGCCGTGGGGGCTGCCCGGACGGGACTCCTCGTCGGCGCTGTCGGCGGGGCGGTGCTCGCCGACGACACCGTGTCGGGAGCCGGGACCGGGATCCAGCTGGCCCGGGGCTCGCGCAACACCAGCGTCCGCCGCGTGCACGTGACGCAGACAGGCGGTGTCGGGGTGGTCGTGACCGGCCGGGGGGCGGTCCTGGACGAGGTCGTCGTCGACGGGGCCACGACCGGCCTCCTGCTGCACGGTTCGACGACGGTGTTCGCGAGCACCGTCACCGGTGCACTGGAGGCGGTCCGGGTGGGATCGGGGACCACGGCCACCCTGACCGCGGACCGGCTCGACGCCGCCGGGGTGGGAATCCGGGCGCTGGACGGCTCGCATGTCACCGTGGCCGGTACGCACGTCCACGCCCCGTTCGGGACACGAGGCCACGTCCGGCTGCTCGGCTCCGGGAACGACCTCCCCGCTCTCCCGCTCCACTGGCTGGGGCTCTTCGGTCTGCTGGCGGTCGCGGTCGCGGTCACCCTCGAACTCCTCCGCCGGCTGCGCGAGCACGGGCAGCCCGATCTCGGAGGTGCGCCCCTGCACATCCGGAACGCACGATGAGCACCACCAGCACCGCCGCCAGGATCGCCACCATCGGAAACACCCTGGAACCCGGTCACGCCGACCGCCAGGCTTCTCGATCCACGTCGACGTGGACACACCAGCAGGAGACCGCATGACCAGACGTTGGGTCGGGATCACCACCGCAGGAGCGCTCGCGCTCACCGGGGGCCTGGTGCTCGGGGCTCCCTCGGCCCAGGCCGTGGCGTGCGCGAGTCCGGTCAAGTACTCGCCCACCTCGAACACGCTCTACCTGCTCCTGCCACAGGTCTACACGTTGAGCTCCATCAAGGCGGCCTGCGCCGCGGCTCCGCTGGTCCAGGTCGATCCGTCGACGAAGACCTGGGAGCTGTCGGCCGACCTCATACTCCAGAACGGCGCGACGCTGGTGCTGCACGGCGACGGGGCGTCCCAGCCCGGTGATGTCGACACCCTCCGCATCCAGAGCCGGGCGGACAACGGTGCCACGGACGTCAATCAGCTGACCGCGAAGTGGGGGACCATCGACGCCGACTCGGTGACGGTCACGTCGTGGGACGACGCAGCGGGTGCGCCGGACACCAACACCTCGCTCCCGGCGGGCTCGGCCAGCACCGCGCGAGCGCGCGCGTTCGTCCGCGCCCTGTCCTATCTGGACACGGACGGGACGCCGCGCACGTCGGAGATGGACATCGTGGTCAGCACCTTCGAGTACCTCGGCTACTACGCGGGCGAGAGCTACGGCGTGGTGTTCAAGGCAGAGGGCTGCGACCACGCCGACGGGTATGCGGTCTGCCAGCAGGTCGCGGTGACCGGGAAGGAGGTCGACAGCATCTTCCACGGCAACTACATGGGCACCTACACCTGGGGGGCCGACACCATCGACTTCACGGGCAGCAGCTACGACCACAACGTCATGTACGGCCTCGACCCGCACGACGTCTCGCGGAACCTGCTCATCGACTCCGACCACTTCTCCTACAACGGTGACCACGGGATGATCTGCTCTCAGCGCTGTGACCACCTCACGATCAGGAACAACGAGAGCGATCACAACGGGATGGTCCCGTGGCTCGGGCCGAACCCGGACGCCTCCGCCGACGCCACTCCGGGCCAGGTCCACGGGATCATGCTCCACCGTGGGGTGACCAACACCGTCATCGAGAACAACTATGTGCACGACGAGCCCAACGGGGCCGGCATCGCGATCTTCGACACCAGCAACGACACCATCTCCGGGAACACCGTGGCCGACACCGAGTACGGCATCCGGCTGTCGGTCGGCTCGGCGGACAACACCCTCGCCGGCAACACGATCACCAACAGCAGCAAGTACGCGATCTACATGTACCGGGGCTCGGACCTGCCGACCTACACGACGCCCAGTGGACACCCGACGGGCAACGTCTTCACCGGCACGACCGTGAACGGGACCGGCAGCAACATCGTGAAGCTCAGCGAGGCGGACGGGAACGTGTTCGACCACGGCACGTTCGCCGGCGGCGGCAGCGGGTTCGCGTTCTACGCCGGCGTCGGGAACGTACTGTCGAACGACGTCTTCCCCGCCGGGCAGCCGATCGGGACGACGGGGACCGCGGCCGAGCCCGGGTCGACCGTCGTCTCGGACCCCGGGTCGCCCACCGCACCGGTGTCCCTGTCCATCGCCGATGACATCAGCTCGAGCACCCATGTGACGTCGGCGGCGGGCACCCTGTACTCGGTCAAGTCCGCCCTCGCGTCGACGATCACCAGCAGCGGGAGTGACCTCCGCCTGGACTACGCAGGCCTGAAGAGCACGTCGAGCCAGACGGTGACCGGTCGGCCGCTGGCTCTGAGCGTGCCGTCCGACGTCGAGCAGGCCACCGTCCTCTCGTCGTCGTCGACCTCGGTCTCCTGGACGGCGACCGCCGGGACCGTGGGAGCCGTGGTCCAGGCCATCGTCAGCGGTCTCCACCCGCTCGGTCAGTACACCCTGAGCATCAAGGGCCGCCCGAGCGTCGTCGGTACGGCGTCGAGCTCCGGGGTGGTGAGTTTCCCGGTGACCGCGGCGTCGACCGCCCCGACCGTGTACACCGTCGCCGGCAAGTGAGCCCGCGGGCCCCCGAGCTCCCGCGTCGTCGTGTGCTCGCGGCGGCCGCTCGGTCGGGGCTGCGCCTGGCCGCCGTCGGCGCAGTGCCGGCGGCGATCGGTCTCGACGGCTGCTCGACTCCGAGCGGCGGGGCGGGGACGCACGGGGACAGCTCCACACCCCCGTCCCCGACCCGGGGGACGACGATGCAGGCGGGTACGGTGCCAGGCTTCTTCGCTCCCGGACTGACGGTGGCACCGTTCGGCGCGTTCGGGCTCGATCGTTCGACGGTGGTCTCGGTGCAGGACTCCCACTTCTCTCGGGCGGTACGCGTCGACTACCCGACCGGGTCGGCGAGCCAGCGGTCAGCCGGCGCGGACGGCACGACCCACGGAGGGTCACAGCTGTACCTGGACTGGTCCGACGGACCCGCCGACGACGCCTACCTGTCCTACTGGGTGCGGTTCGAACGGGATTTCGACTTCGTCAAGGGCGGGAAGCTGCCCGGGCTCTTCGGGGGCCGGGTGACCTCGGGCCGCCACATCCCGGACGGCTCGAACGGCTTCTCGACGCGGTACATGTGGCGGGCGCACGGGGCCGGTGAGGTCTATGCGTACCTGCCCACCTCGGTCACCCACGGGACCTCCCTCGGTCGAGGCACCTGGACCTGGCCGACGGGGCTGTGGGTCAACGTCGAACAGCACGTGGCCCTCAACGTGCCGGGACAGCGGGACGGCCGGGTCGAGGTCTGGCTGAACGGCCAGCAGGTGCTCGAGGTGAAGAACCTGAAGTTCAGGTCCACGCTCGACCTGCGCATCCAGGGCCTGTTCTTCTCCACCTTCTTCGGCGGTGGGGACTCGTCCTGGGCCACGCCGCGCGACCAGTGGGCCGAATTTGCGGACTTCAGGTTGTCACACGGGCGGATCGGGGTGTGACGGACCTGGCGTCCGACCCGACAGCTCGACCACAGGCCGACCCGGTCCTCAGATCGCCGGATCGGATTCCGCCAAACCGGCCGCCCCCAGGTGTGCGGTCAGGAGGCTCCCCAGATCGGGCGGGAAGACCGGGTCCGGACCGGTGGGATCGAGCTGATGGAGGACCAGTTCGGCCAGGGGCCACCACCGGTGGCCGCAGATCGTGGCGAGCTCGAGGGCATCCCGGCCGGCCGGATCCGGTTCGAAAAGGTCGACCCGCACCACGAAGAAGTCCTGGGTGTTCCTGACCCGTTTCCCGCCCAGGCTGAAGTCGGCAACCCCCGACCACGCGGGGCCACCCAGCAAGGTCGCGTCGAGGTCGAGGCCCACCTCCTCCCACGCCTCGCGAGCCGCCGCTGATGCCGCTGATTCGCCCGGCTCGAGCTGACCACCGATGGTGAACCAGAACGGCTCATCGGGATGGGGCAGGTCGATACCGTGCAGCAGGAGGATCCGGCCGTCCGGGTCGACGGGGACGAGCCGCGCTGCGATGCGATCCCAGACGTCGTCCACGAGCTCGAACGTACGCGAGTCCCTGCGGTTCCCCGGTGTGTCGCTGCGGTTCCCGCGGGGTGCCGCACCGCCGTCCGGACCCGATCGGTCGGTGTCCCGGAAGCCCCCGAAGACGTTCCGGTACGGTCGGTCGCATGGCGCGCCTGCTCGGCTACGCGCGGCTGTCCGCCGCGGAGCCCGACGCCGCGCCGCAGCAGGACGCCCTCGGGGCGGCGGGCTGCCGGCGGGTGTGGACCGACGGGGCCGCCGACGGGGCCGGTATCCAGCCCCGGTTGACGGTCTGCCTCGCCGCGCTGCGAGCCGGGGACACCCTGGTGGTGTGGCGCCTCGACCGGCTGGCGGGCTCGCTGCCCGTGCTGCTCGACCGGCTGGTCGACCTGCACGACCGGCGGGTGGGGTTCCGGTCGCTCACCGAGTCCGTGGACACGACCGCGGCCGGTGGCGACGCCGTGAGCGCTGCTCTCGCCGCGCTGGGCGGCGTCGACCGGCAGCTGGGCCGGGACCGGGTCGAGGCCGGCCGGTCCGCGGCCCGGGCCCGGGGGCGTGCCGGCGGTCGTCCGACCGTCATGACCCCCGACCGGGTCGCCGCGGCGCGGTCGATGCTGGGCGACCCGGACCGGACGATGGCGCAGATCGCCGAGGTGCTCGGGGTGTCGCGCAGCGCGCTCTACCGGGGCATCCGGCGGCCGGCGGCCGACCCCGCGCCGATGGCCGGCGAGGTCCCGGCGGTCGTGCCGGCGACGGACCCGGCGCCGGAGACGGCGCCGCCGCCCGGGCGGTCACCGTCCCGGAAGTCGTCCCGGAAGGGGAGGCGGTGAGCGCTCACGGCCCCGGACCGGTGCCGCCGGCGGACCAGCTGGCCTTCGACCTCCCCGGCCTGCGGACCGCCGCGCCGCAGGCGCTGCTGCAGGCCGTGGCGCCGGACCCGGGCGCCGACGCCGGCGCCGACTCCGGTGCCGAACCGATGCCCTGGCCCGGCCGCCCGCTCGTCGCGGTACCGGATCCCGATGCGCTGACCGCGCCGCCGGCCACTCCGAACCACGTTCTGTCCGTGCCGGCAGACACCACCCGTCCGGCGGTGGACCTCGCCGCGGTCACGCAGACCCCGGAGCTGTTCACCCTCGACGGCCCGGCGCTGTCCCTCACCGCCGCAGAGCCGGCCGTCCAGCCGGCCGCCGACCTGGTTCCCGAGCCGCGCGCCGGGACGCTGCTCGCCCCGGCCCCCGCGGGCCGGGTCTGGCTGGTCTGGGAGGACGACGAGGTCCTCGGGGTGTACGCCGACCCCGCGGTCGCCGAGACCGAGGTGGACACCCTGCGCCGCAACGCGCGCCGGACCCGGACGCAGGTCAGCTACGAGTGCCTGCCGGTGCCGGTCTTCGACACGTGCCGCCACCGCCGGTCGACGGCCCCGGGGGCGCCGGCCCGATCCTGAGCCCGCCGTGGCGACCGGCCCGGCGCGCACTCCTCACGGGCGGGCGGCCCGCCCCCCGCTCGGGCCGCCGTCGAGGACGGCCCCGAGCAGGCCCGGCCAGCGGCCGTCGAGCTCGTCGCGGCGCAGGCTGAGCAGCCGCTCGCGGCCCTCGGGTGCCATCCGGACCACGCCGGCCTCACGGAGGACCCGGAGGTGGTGGGAGCGGGTCGACTTGGGCATCTCCGGGACGACCGACTGGCAGGTCACCCGGTGCTCCCCGGCGACGAGCTGGCGGACGATGTCGAGGCGGACGGGGTCGCTGAGCGCGAAGAGGACCGCGGTGACCTCGACGTCCCCGACGGCCGGGTGCTCCAGCTGCATGGGCCCAGCATAGGTCGAAGGTTCGACTCCGCTCGAACAGTGACGGAGCGCGGCGGCCTACAGTGCCGCTGTCCGGGCCCACCGACACGACCGGCCCAGTCCGACCTGACCCGATCTGACCCGACGAGACCCGACGAGATCCGACGAGACCTGACCTGACGGAGGCCGGCGTGGCGGCAGCACCGGCCCTCCCGGCGGGTCGACCGGCCGCCCGCCTGCTCCGGTGGCTGGCCCGCCGCGACCGCGGCTGGGCGGCCCTGCGGCGCGCGGG
>CAXSIB010000023.1:0-16357 GCA_964237095.1 uncultured Actinomycetales bacterium | reverse complement strand
CGGCGGGGACGAGGTGGCCGCGCCGGCGCGGTCCGGGCGGGTGCGGGTCGACCTGACGGTGAACGGGACCGCCCGGGTCGTGCACGTCGAGGCCCGTCGGGTGCTGGCCGACGTGCTCCGCGACGACCTCGGGCTGACCGGCACCACCGTCGGCTGCGCGCACGGCGTCTGCGGGTCGTGCACGGTGCTGGTCGACGGGACCGCCGTCCGGTCGTGCCTGCTGCTGGCCGTCCAGTGCGGCGGCGCCGAGGTCACCACGGTGGAGGGACTGGCCGGCGACGGGCCGCTGCACCCCCTGCAGCAGGCGTTCGCCGACGAGCACGGCCTGCAGTGCGGCTGGTGCACCCCCGGGTTCCTCATGCTCGCGGCCGGCGCCCTGGCCGCGGACCCGGAGCTCGACCTCGACGAGGAGCACCTGACCTCGGTGCTCGCCTCGAACCTCTGCCGCTGCACCGGCTACGTCGGGATCCGGCGGGCGGTGCGGTCGGCCGCGCGGACCATGCGGGCGGCGACCCGACCCGACCCGGCCTGACCCCCGGGGCCGGCGACCGCGGGCCGGTTGACGCCGCGAGCGACACGCCGTACAGCGTTACTGTTTGCTACCTGACATAGTGTCTAAGTGACATCAGCGGTCCAGGAGTGGGTCACGCCCGATCTCGGGGCAGCGGACACGGAGGTCGGTGGCCCGTGAAGGAGTTCAGCTGCGACGACGTGCTCCCCGGGTGCGGCGCGCGCTTCCGGGCCGCGTCGACGGCCGAGATCGAGGCTCTCGTCGGACTGCACGCCCGGATCGGGCACGGCATCGCCGCCGCCGACATGCCGGCCGACATCACCGCCCGGATCCGGGCCGCGATCCGCGGCGTCGGCGACGCCGTCCCGGACGGGGCCCCGGACGGGTGGGGGCCGCCCGCGGCCCCCGGGACCGCGGCTCCGATCCCCACCTGACCCGCCCGCCGACCCCGGGCCGACCGCCCGGGCTCGGGCGGCCCCGGCCGCACACCCGCCCCTGACCGAAGCCCGCACAGCAGCCCGGACGGACCGGCCGAGCAGAGGAGAGCCGATGGGTTCGGCCGACCTCGGAGCCCGCCGCCCCGTCGACGTCCCCGACCCGACCGGGCCGGGCGTCCGGCGGGCCGGGCCGGTGCCGACCATCCAGTCCCACGGCTTCCTGCTGGCCGTCGACCCCGACAGCGGGGTCATCGAGGTCGCCAGCGCGAACCTGCGCGGGTTCGTCGGGGTGGAGGCCGGCCGGGCCTTGGGGCGGAGCCTCGCCGACGTGCTCGGGACCGTCGTCGCGAGCCGCCTCCCCGTCCACGGCCCCGGGCGGTCCGAGGCCGACATCCGCACGGTGCGGCTGCCCCCGCGCGGCGAGGACCCCGGTGTCGCCGGCGCCGATGCCGACGCCGCCCTGAGCGGCGACGCCCGGGCCGACTCCCGGGCCGACGCCGGCGGTGGCGGCGCGGCGGCCGGGGCCGGCCGCGCGCCGTGGGAGCCCTACGAGGTGCTCGGACACCGGGAGGGCCGGCTCTGGGTGGTGGAGTTCGAGCCGACCCCGCCGCAGCAGGCGGGTCTGCGCTCGCTCTACGACAGCTTCCGCCGCACGCTGGACCATCCGCGCGACCTCGACACCGTCACCGCCCGCTGCCAGGCCGCGGCGCACGAGGTCCGGGCCCTCACCGGCTACGACCGGGTCCTCGTGTACCGGTTCGACACGCGCACGCAGGGAGAGGTGATCGCCGAGGCTCGCGCACCCGACGCGGAGTCCTTCCTCGGCCGGTCGTTCCCCGACCGCGCGGTGCCCACGCGGAGCCGGGACTCCTACCTCCACCTCGTCCACCGCCTCGTCGCCGACGTCGACGACGACGGGGTCGAGCTGGTCGCGCGGCGGGGCCCGGCCGGCGGCGGCGGTCTCGCGCTGGTCGGCGCCGCGCTGGCGAGTGACACCGTCGAGGCCCGGGCCCACCTGCGCTCACTGGGGATCGCCGCGATCATGACGGTGCCGCTGGTCGTCGACGGGCGGCTGTGGGGGCTGCTCGCGTGCCACCACCGGACGCCCCGCCGCGCCTCGCACGACGTCCGCGCCGCCTGCGACATGCTCGGGCGCCTGCTGTCGCTGGAGGTCCGGTCGGCGCAGGTCCGGGCCGAGCACGAGCGCCTCGTCCACCTCGGCGGCATGGTCGTCGAGGTGGTGACGGCGATGTCCCTCGCCCCCTCGCTGAGCGACGGGGCGGCGCAGGTCCCGGCCGCGCTGCTCGGCATGGTCGCGGCCGACGGCGTCGTGCTCGACATCGACGGCACCCGCGCGACGGTCGGCGCGGTGCCGGCGGCGGCGGACCTCGAGGTGCTGGCGGACCGGGTGGCCGCGCTGGCCGGCCGCGACGAGGTCGTCTGGAGCACCGACGCCCTGCCGGCCCTGCTCGAGGCGGCCGGGATCAGCGGCCCGCCGAGCGCCGCGCTGACCACGGGCGTGCTGTTCCTGCCGTTCGGCGGCAGCCGCCGCAACCACGCGATGTGGGTGCGCGGCGCCGACCCGGACGCGGCCGCCGCCGACGGCGGGACGGCGAGCGCGCCGTGGCTGCCGCCGGAGCTCGCGGCCGCGGTGACCTTCGCCAACGCCGTGCCCGCGCTCCAGCTCCACCGCACGCACCGGGTGCTGGCCGAGCAGGAGCTGAGGTCCGGGGCCGACCGCTCGCGGGCCGAGACCGAGAAGCAGGCCCTCGAGCACCAGCTCCAGCAGCACCAGCGCCTGGAGAGCCTCGGCCAGCTCGCCGGCGGGGTCGCCCACGACTTCAACAACCTGCTCGCGGTGATCCTGAGCTACGTGGAGCTCATCGGCGACGAGGTCGACCTCGAGGCCGGGGGCACCGACGGCGCCCGCTGGCCCGCCGTCCAGGCCGACGTCCGCCACGTCAAGGCCGCCACCCGCCGGGCGGCCGACCTGACCCACCAGCTGCTCGCGTTCGCCCGCCGGGAGGTGGTCCGGCCCCAGACCCTCGACCTCAACGACGTCGTCCGCGACCTCGAGGACCTGCTCCGGCGCACGATCGGGGAGAACGTCGGCCTGGTCACCGACCTGGCGGCCGACCTCGACCCCGTCCTCGCCGACCCCGGCCAGGTCGAGCAGGTCCTCGTCAACCTGGCCGTCAACGCGCGCGACGCGATGCGGGGCGGCGGCACCCTGACCATCGCGACCGCGACCACCGAGGTCTCGTCGTTGCAGCTGCCGGCTCCCGGGGCGGCGGCGTCGGCGGCAGCGACGTGGGCGTCCACGTCGACGACGGCGGCGGCAGCCTCGTCGAGCGGGGTCGGGGAGGCCCACGCCCCGGCCGCGCACCCCGTGCCGGCCGTCGAGCTGACCGTCCGCGACACCGGCACCGGGATGCCGCAGGCCGTCGTCGACCGGGTCTTCGAGCCGTTCTTCACGACCAAGGCCACCGGGGAGGGGACCGGGCTCGGTCTCGCCACGGTGCACGGCATCGTCCGGCAGGCGGGCGGCAGCATCGCGATCGACTCCCACCCCGGACGGGGCACGACCTTCTCGATGGTGTTCCCGGCCGCCCGGGCGGGGGCCGGCGCCGTCCTGACCGTGCCGGTCGGCGCCACCCGGCTGGGAGATGCCGACGCGGTCCCGGCGGTCACCCCGGCGCCCGGCCCGTCCGGCCGGCCCGGCCCGCCCGGTGCGCAGCCGGGTCAGGGCGGGACCGTCCTGGTGGTGGAGGACGGCGACGACCTCCGCGAGGTCACCCACCGCCTCCTCGACCGGGCCGGGTACCACGTCCTCACCGCGGCGGACGGCTTCACGGCGCTCGAGCTCGCCCGCGCCCACCCCGTCCCGGTCGACCTGCTGCTCACCGACCTGAACATGCCCCTGATGACCGGGGACGAGGTCGTCGGCCGCATGCGCGAGCTCCAGCCGGGGGTCCGGGTGCTGTTGATGACCGGCTACGCCGAGCCGGTCGCGCCCGGCGGCCGGAGCCGTCCCGACCTGCCGACCCTGGCGAAGCCGTTCACCCGGACGGTCCTGCTGGCGCGCATCGCGGAGGTCCTCGACGCGCCGCCGGCCACCGCCGGGCCGGACGGCGGCGGCGACGCGGGCTAGGTTCCGGCCGTGGCCGACACCCGTGTCTTCGAGCTCCGCACCTACCACGCCCTGCCCGGGAGGCTCGACGCGCTGCAGGCACGTTTTCGCGACCACACGGTCGGCCTCTTCGCCCGCCACGGCCTCGAGGTGGTCGCCTTCTTCGTCCCGACCGACGGCGAGCGGGCGCAGGACACCCTGACCTACCTGCTCGCGTTCCCGGACCGGGCGGCGGCGGAGGCGTCGTGGGAGGCGTTCCGCGCCGACCCCGAGTGGATCGCGGCCAAGGCGGCCTCGGAGGCCGACGGCGCGATCGTCGAGGGGATCGAGTCGACGTTCCTCGCCCCCACGGACTACTCACCGATCCGCTGATGGCCGCCCTCGGGCTGGGGGTCCAGCTCGCGGCGCAGGACGCGACCTGGCCGCAGCTGCTCGCGGCGGCGGTCCGCGCCGACCACCTCGGCTACGACCACGTGTGGCTGCCCGACCACCTGGTCCCGATCCACGGCCACGAGACGTCGCCGATCCTCGAGGCGTACACGGCGCTCGCGGCGATCGCCATGGCCACCGACCGGGTCCGGCTCGGGCTGCTCGTCGGCGCCAACACCTTCCGCAACCCGGCCGTGCTCGCGAAGACCGTCGTGACCCTCGACCAGATCAGCGGCGGCCGGGCGATCCTGGGCCTCGGCGCCGGCTGGTACGCCCGCGAGCACGAGGCCTACGGCATCGGGTTCGGCGCGACCCCGGGCGTCCGGCTCGCCCGCCTCGACGAGGCGCTGTCGGTGATCCGCCCGCTGCTCGCCGGCGAGGAGGTCACCCACGCCGGTGCGGCCTACGCCACCGACCGCCTCCGGCTGGTGCCGGGCCCGGTGCAGGCCCGGCTGCCGATCCTCGTGGGGGGCGTCGGCGAGCGGAAGACCCTGCGCACGGTGGCCCGGTACGCCGACCTCTGGAACGCCCAGCTCGCCCTGGCCGACGCCCCGCACAAGCTGGCGGTCCTCGACGGGCACTGCGCCGACGTCGGCCGCGACCCGCACGACATCGAGCGGACACTGGACTGTGCGGTGTTCCTGCGCGACACCGCCGCCGAGGCCCGGGCCGCGCTCGAGGCGTCGTGCGCCGCCCTCGGGGTCGACGTCCCGCCGCCGGACAGCCCGTTCCAGTGGTCGGGCACCCCCGCCGAGATCGCGGAGCGCATGCGCGCGTTCGTCGACCTCGGGTTCACCACCATCACGTGCGAGTTCCAGCCGCCCTACGACGACGAGACCCTGGCCCGTCTCGTCGGGGAGGTGAAGCCGCTGGTCGAGGCGGGCTGAGCGGAGCGCACACCGGGCCGGCCGGGCGGCCGTCGCGGCGGGCGCGGTCCGGCGCGTTGACACCGGGGACCGCCAGCCGTCACCATCCGGCGACGACACCAGAGCTCGCGGCCCCGATCACAGGAGTGACCCATGGCGACGACGACCGAGGGCATGGACGCCGACACCCGCAGGCTGCACGAGCTCGGCTACGCGCAGGAGCTGCACCGCGGGATGGGGTGGTTCTCCAACTTCGCGGTGTCGTTCACGATCATCTCGATCCTCACCGGCGGGATCACGACGTACTACCTGGGGATGTCGGCCGGCGGGCCCGTCGCGATCATCTGGGGCTGGTTGCTCGTCGGGGGGATGGTCACCCTCGTCGGGCTGGCGATGTCCGAGGTCTGCTCCAGCTACCCCACCGCCGGCGGTCTGTACTACTGGGCGGCCCAGATGGCGCCGGCCGGCAAGGCCGCCGTGTGGAGCTGGTTCACCGGCTGGTTCAACCTGCTCGGGCAGATCGCGGTGACCGCGTCCATCGACTTCGGCCTCGCCAACTTCCTCGGCTTCTTCATCAAGCTGTTCCACAACGGCTTCGACACCACCCCGCGCGTGATCCTGCTCGTCTACGGGATCGTGCTGGCGCTGCACGCGCTGCTCAACTCCTTCGGGGTCCGCCTCACCGCGATGCTCTCGAACATCAGCGTCTGGTGGCACCTCGCCGGCACGGTGCTCGTCGTGGCGGTCCTGTTCATCGTGCCGAGTGACCACGCCAGCGTCTCGTTCGTCTTCACCAGGTACGTCAACGAGACCGGCTTCGGCTTCGCCGGGAACGCCATCTGGGTCATCGCGATCGGGCTGATGATGGCGCAGTACACGCTCACCGGCTACGACGCCTCGGCGCACATGACCGAGGAGACGCGGAACGCGGCGACCGCCGGTCCCAAGGGGATCATGACCTCGATCTGGGTATCCGTGGTCGCCGGGTTCGTCCTCATGCTCGGCCTGACGTTCGCGCTCCCGATGGACGACACGAAGTACGCCGCCATCGCCGGGCAGGGCCCCTTCGCGGCGGGCCAGGTGATCCTCGACGCGATGGGACCCAACCTCGCGAAGTTCCTGCTGTTCGTCATCGTCGTCGCGCAGTTCTTCTGCGGCATGGCGTCGGTCACCGCGAACAGCCGCATGGTCTACGCCTTCTCCCGCGACGGGGCCGTCCCCGGCCACCGGCTCTGGCACCGGATCAACTCACGGACGCGCACGCCCACCAACGCGATCTGGTTCTCCGCGGTCTTCGCGTTCGTCCTGGGCATCCCGTCGCTGAAGTCGTCGGTCGCGTTCTTCGCGATCGTGTCGGTGGCCGTCGTCGGGCTCTACATCTCCTACGTGCTGCCGGTGTTCCTCCGCCGGATCAACGCCCGCAACTTCGTCCCCGGGCCCTGGAACCTCGGTCGCGGCAGTGCGGTCATCGGCTGGGCGTCGATCGTGTGGGTGGTCCTGATCTGCTTCCCGCTGCTGCTGCCGCAGGTCAGCCCGGTCACCCACCGGAACTTCAACTACGCCCCGGTCGCGGTACTGGTCATCATCGGCTTCGCCGGCTTCTACTGGCTGCTGTCGGCCCGGACGTGGTTCACCGGCCCGAAGATCCAGGGCTCGGCCGAGGAGATCGCCGAGATCGAGCGGGACCTCACGATCTGATGGACAGGGAGCACGCGGGATGAGCAGGGAGGACGGCTGATGGGCAGGGAGTCCGCGAAACTCGACGTCGAGGGTCTCCGGGTCGCCGTCGGCGCCGGTGAGATCGACACCGTCGTCGTCGCGATGACCGACCTGCAGGGCCGCCTGCAGGGCAAGCGGTTCGACGCCGACCACTTCCTCGACGAGGTCCTCGGCCACGGGACCGAGGCGTGCGACTACCTGCTCGCCGTCGACGTCGACATGAACACCGTCGGGGGATACGCCAGCTCCTCCTGGGAGACCGGCTACGGAGACCTCCTGCTGACCCCGGATCTCGCGACCCTGCGGCGGATCCCGTGGCAGGACGGCACCGCGCTGGTCCTCGCCGACGTCGCCCGCCTCGACGGGACACCGCTCGCGGTGTCCCCGCGGCAGGTCCTGCGCCGCCAGCTCGAGCGCCTGGCCGAGCGCGGGCTCACCGCGTCGGTCGGGACGGAGCTGGAGTTCCTGCTGTTCACCGACACCTACGAGCAGGCGTGGGACGCCCGGTACCGGGGGCTCACCCCGGCCAACCAGTACAACGTGGACTACTCCCTGCTCGGCACGTCGCGCGTCGAGCCCGTCCTGCGCGCGATCCGCCTCGGCATGCGCGACGCGGGCATGGCGGTGGAGTCGGCCAAGGGGGAGTGCAACCTCGGCCAGCACGAGATCGCCTTCCGCTACGACGACGCGCTGACGACGTGCGACCAGCACGTGCTCTACAAGACCGGGGCCAAGGAGATCGCGGCCGCCCACGGCATGTCGCTGAGCTTCATGGCCAAGTACGACGAGCGGGAGGGCAACTCCTGCCACATCCACCTGAGCCTGCGCGACACCGGCGGCCACCCGGTCTTCGCCGACGCCGACGCGCCGACGGGTTTCGCACCGCTGTTCGAGCACGTCCTCGCCGGGCAGCTCGACGCCCTCGCGGAGCTGACCCTGCTGCTGGCGCCGAACGTCAACTCCTACAAGCGCTTCCAGCCGGGCTCCTTCGCGCCGACCGCGGTCGCGTGGGGCCGCGACAACCGCACCTGCTCCCTCCGCGTGGTCGGGCACGGGCCGAGCCTGCGGTTCGAGAACCGGCTGCCGGGCGGGGACGTGAACCCCTACCTCGCGGTGGCCGCGCTGATCGCCGCGGCGCTGCACGGCATGGACGGCGGTCTGGAGCTGGGGCCGGAGCAGACCGGGAACGCCTACACCTCCGACGCGCCGCGGGTGCCGAGCACGCTGCGCGACGCCGCCGACCTCTGGGGGGGCAGCGGGGTGGCCCGGGAGGCCTTCGGTGCGGAGGTGGTCGCGCACTACGCCAACATGGCCCGTGTGGAGCTGGCGGCGTTCGATGCGGTGGTGACGGACTGGGAGCGCGTCCGGGGGTTCGAGCGACTGTGACGGCGCTGGTGGAGACCCCGGCCGCGGACGGCGCGGACGGCGCGGACGACCGCCCGTTCGACCTGGTCGACCCGGCCACCGGGGCGGTGTTCGACACGGTCGCGATGCACTCCGCCGCGTCGACCGACGCGGCGATCGCCCGGGCCAAGGCCGCGTCCGGAGCCTGGCGGGCGGTCGCGCCGGGGGACCGGGCCCGGCTGCTGCGGCGCTTCGCCGACGCGATCGACGCCGACCGCGAGCACCTGGCCCGCCTCGAGGTGCAGAACTCCGGGCACACGATCAGCAACGCCCGCTGGGAGGCGGGCAACGCCCGCGATCTGTTCGCGTACTACGCGGGCGCCCCGGAGCGCCTGCTCGGGGCCCAGATCCCCGTCGCCGGCGGGATGGACGTCACGTTCCACGAGCCCCTCGGCGTGGTCGGGGTCATCGTCCCGTGGAACTTCCCGATGCCGATCCTGTCGTGGGGGGTCGCCCCCGCCCTCGCCGCGGGCAACACCGTGCTCTGCAAGCCGGCGGAGCTGACCCCGCTCACCGCGCTGCGCATCGCCGAGCTGGCCCTCGAGGCTGGGCTGCCCGCGGACGTCTTCCAGGTGCTGCCCGGGCGCGGCCCCGTGGTCGGGCAGCGGTTCGTGGACTCACCCGACGTCGCGAAGGTCGTGTTCACCGGCTCCACCCGGGTCGGGACGTCACTGCTCGCCCGCGGTGCGGACCGGGTCAAGCGGATCACCCTGGAGCTGGGCGGGAAGAGCGCGAACGTGGTGTTCGCCGACGCCGACCTCGAGCGGGCCGCCGCGGCCGCGCCCTACGGGGTGTTCGACAACGCCGGGCAGGACTGCTGCGCCCGCTCCCGGATCCTCGTCCAGGCGAGTGTCCACGACGAGTTCCTCGACCTGCTGCGGAAGGCGGTCGCCGGGGTCGTCGTCGGGGACCCGGCCGCGGACGCCACCGAGATGGGCCCGCTGATCAGCGCCGCACACCGGGAGCGGGTCGCCGGGTACGTCGACGGCAGCACGCCGGTCGCCTTCCGCGGCGAGGTCCCCGACGGTCCCGGCTGGTGGTACCCGCCGACGGTGCTGACCCCCACCGACCGCGCCGACCGGGTCCTGCACGAGGAGATCTTCGGGCCGGTGGTCGCCGTCGTCCCGTTCGAGGACGAGGCGGACGCCGTCGCCCTCGCCAACGACAGCGAGTACGGGCTGTCGGCGTCGCTGTGGACCCGCGACCTCGGGCGGGCGCTGCGGGTCAGCCGCGGCCTCGACGTCGGGACCCTGTCGGTGAACTCCAACTCCTCGGTGCGCTACTGGACGCCGTTCGGCGGGACCAAGCGCTCCGGCCTCGGCCGCGAGCTGGGCCCCGACGCCCCGCTGGCGTTCACCGAGACCAAGAACGTCTTCTTCAGCGAAGGATGAGCGTCATCACAGATCTCAGCAGCGAAGGATGAGCGTGACCGACTCGACCAGCCCCACCCCGACGACCGGATCGGGCCGACTCGCCGGCAAGGTGGCCGTGATCACCGGTGCGGGCAGCGGGATCGGGCTCGCGACCGCCCGCCGGTTCGCGGCCGAGGGTGCCCGGGTGGTGTGCGCGGACATCGACGCGACCGCCGCGGAGCGGGCGGCCACCGAGGTCGGCGGGCTCGCGGTCCAGGTCGACGTCACCGACGAGGCCGGCGTGCAGGCGCTGTTCCAGCGGGCCGCCGACGAGTTCGGCGGGCTCGACATCGCGTTCAACAACGCCGGGATCTCCCCGCCGGAGGACGACTCGATCCTCACCACCTCACTCGAGGCGTGGAAGCGGGTCCAGGAGGTCAACCTGACCTCGGTGTACCTGTGCTGCCGGGCGGCGATCCCGCACCTGCGGGCCCGCGGCGGCGGCTCGATCATCAACACCGCCTCCTTCGTCGCGGTCCTGGGCGCCGCCACGTCGCAGATCTCCTACACCGCCAGCAAGGGCGGGGTCCTGGCCATGAGCCGCGAGCTGGGGGTCCAGTTCGCGAGGGAACACATCCGCGTCAACGCCCTCTGCCCCGGGCCGGTCAACACCCCGCTGCTGCAGGAGCTGTTCGCCAAGGACCCCGAGCGGGCGGCCCGGCGTCTCGTGCACATCCCGATGGGCCGGTTCGCCGAGCCCGCCGAGATCGCGGCCGCGGTGACCTTCCTGGCCAGCGACGACGCGTCGTTCATCACGGCGTCGACGTTCCTCGTCGACGGCGGCATCAGCGGGGCCTACGTCACGCCGCTCTGACGGCTCGCGGTCCGGGCAGGGATCACCAGGTGCGTCCGGTCGGTCACCGGCCGTAGGCTTGATCCTCCTGTTCAGCCAGCCGGCAGAGGAGCCCCTGTGAGCCAGCCCGACTTCGTCGACCCCGGGATGCTGTACCCGGGCATGGTCGAGGACTACTGCGTGGACCCGGACGGCGTCTGCTGGCCGATCCCCGGCCCGGCCGCCCTCGCCCACCGGCAGGCGTCGCCGGAGGCGTCCACCCCGTACATCACGTCGACCTCAGCCGCGGCGGCTGCCGATCCCGCCGGCCTCCCGGTCGGACGGGACCTCTCGCGGCTCGGGGTCACCGGCTCGGGCACGCCGGCGGGGTTCTGGCTCGGCTGACTGCCGGCCGGGGCAGCGGCGACGCCGCGCCGTCGATGCGGGGGCCGCGGGCCGGATCCGGACCGAGCAGGTCAGAGCTTGGCGAGCTTCGGGCCGTTCGCGACCCGGATGACCTCGGCGCCGAACCGGACGATGACCCAGGTGTCGCCCTCGGTGGAGAGCACCCGGCCCAGGCCGTACCGGTCGTGGGTGACGCGGTCCTCGGCGACGTACTGCTCGGCGGGCGGCGGCGGCGGATCACCCTGGAACGGACTCGTGGGGTGTCGGGGCCGGGGCATGCTGGCGCGAGGGGGCATCTCTCCAGTGTCACAGGCTCCGGCGCGGATGGACCGCCCGGTACCCCACCGATCTCGGGCGCACCATGGTGACCGTCCGTGCCGGGTCGTGCGACTCGGGTGTCCGCCTGCTGGCCGCGGCTTCGCGGGGCGGTCGTCGCGGAGGCTGACTACCGTCTCGGAGGAGAGGATCCGGACCCCCCGGATCCCCCGGCGAGAGGCCCCTGCATGGCGACGACCCCCACCCTCGGGATGAACGACGGCTCCGAGATCCCCCAGATCGGCTTCGGAGTCTTCCAGATCCCGCCGGAGGAGACGGTCGAGCCGGTGGCCGCGGCGCTGACGGCCGGGTACCGCCTCATCGACACCGCCCAGGGCTACGGCAACGAGGAGGGCGTCGGCAAGGCGATCGCGAACAGCGGCATCGCCCGCCGCGAGCTGTTCGTCACCACCAAGCTGACCAACTCCGAGCACGGCCGGGACAAGGCGCTGCGGGCGTTCGACGAGAGCCTGGCCAAGCTCGGGCTGGACGACGTGGACCTCTTCCTCATCCACTGGCCGCTGCCCGGGCGCGACCTGTACGTCGAGACGTGGAAGGCGCTGGAGGAGATCCGGGCGTCGGGCCGCGCGAAGGCGATCGGCGTCTCGAACTTCACCGTCCACCACCTCAACCGGCTGTTCGACGAGACCGACGTGGTCCCGGCGGTGAACCAGATCGAGCTGCACCCCGAGTTCCCGCAGACCGAGCTGCGCGCCTTCCACGCCCGCCACGGCATCCTCACCGAGGCGTGGAGCCCGATCGGTCAGGGTCACGGCCTGCTGGACAACCCGGAGATCGTCTCTCTCGCGCAGGCGAAGGGCCGCACCCCGGCGCAGGTCGTGCTGCGCTGGCACGTGCAGCTCGGGAACATCGCGATCCCGAAGTCGGTGACGCCGTCGCGGATCGCCGAGAACCTCGACGTCTTCGACTTCGAGCTGACCGAGCCGGAGATGGGCCAGGTCTCCGGGCTCGACACCGGCAAGCGCCTCGGGCCCGACCCGGAGACGTTCGACCCGAGCTGAGCGGCGTCCGACGACGCCGCCGGCAGGCTGCCGCGGATGCCGTCCGGGATCGACACCCGGCGGCTCGCGGCGGACCCGGACACCCGGATCGGGCTCGTGGGGTGTCGATCCGGGACGGCGACCGGTCGCCCGCGGCCGGTGCCGGCGCCGCCGTGGGTCGACGCGGTCGGCTCGATCGACCGGCCCCGGGTCGGTGCAGATCGTGACCTGAGCGTGTCCTGACCGGCGGCCAGGGTCGGTGACAAGACCCGACGTGGTCGATACCGTGTGGTCCAACGTGGTCGGCGCACCCGCCGTGTGCACAGCGAGGTGCGCCCAGGTCGACGGCGCCGACCACGGAGAGCTCAGCAGGACGGTCGGCCCGCGGCGCTCCGCGCGGGCCGACCCCCGTCCGGTGCGTGGTTCGGTGCGACCACCCGTGACCCACCCCGGAGGAGCCCCATGGACGGCGCCCGCCCCGTCCGTGCCGCGCGCGGCACGACGCTCACCGCCCGGTCCTGGCAGACCGAGGCCCCGCTGCGGATGCTGATGAACAACCTCGACCCCGAGGTGGCCGAACGCCCCGACGACCTCGTCGTCTACGGCGGGACCGGCCGCGCCGCCCGGGACTGGCGGTCCTTCGACGCCCTCGTCCGCACGCTGACCACGCTGCGCGAGGACGAGACGATGCTCGTCCAGTCCGGGCGCCCGGTCGGGGTCATGCGGACCCACGAGTGGGCGCCGCGGGTGCTGATCGCGAACTCGAACCTCGTCGGGGACTGGGCCAACTGGCCGGAGTTTCGGCGCCTGGAGGCCCTCGGCCTGACGATGTACGGCCAGATGACCGCCGGCTCGTGGATCTACATCGGAACCCAGGGGATCCTCCAGGGCACCTACGAGACGTTCGCCGCGGTCGCCGCGAAGCGCTTCGGCGGCACCCTGGCCGGCACGCTGACCGTGACCGGCGGCTGCGGCGGGATGGGCGGCGCGCAGCCGCTCGCGGTCAGTCTCAACGGCGGGGCGTGCCTGGTGGTCGACGTCGACCGCGCGCGCCTGGACCGCCGGGTGGCCCAGCGTTACCTCGACACGGTCGCGACCGACCTCGACGACGCGATCCGCTCGTGCCTGCGGGCGAAGCGCGAACGCCGGGCGCTGACCGTCGGGCTCACCGGCAACTGCGCGACCGTCCTCCCGGAGCTGCTGCGCCGCGGCGTCGAGGTCGACATCGTCACCGACCAGACCTCCGCCCACGACCCCCTGTCCTACCTGCCCGAGGGCATCGAGCCCGACGACTGGCACGCGTACGCCGCGGCCGAGCCCGAGGAGTTCACCGAGCGCGCACAGGCGTCCATGGCCCGCCACGTCGAGGCGATGGTCGGCTTCCTGGACGCGGGCGCCGAGGTGTTCGACTACGGCAACTCCATCCGCGACGAGGCCCGCCAGGGCGGGTACGCGCGGGCCTTCGCATTCCCCGGGTTCGTGCCCGCCTACATCCGGCCGCTGTTCGCCGAGGGCAAGGGGCCGTTCCGCTGGGTCGCGCTGTCCGGGGACCCCGCCGACATCGCCGCCACCGACCGGGCCGTGCTCGACCTGTTCCCCGACGACGACCACCTGCACCGCTGGATCCGCGCCGCGCAGGACCGGGTCGCGTTCCAGGGCCTGCCCGCCCGGATCTGCTGGCTCGGCTACGGCGAGCGTGACCGCGCCGGCGAGCGGTTCAACGACATGGTCGCGTCCGGTGAGCTGGCGGCGCCGATCGTCATCGGCCGCGACCACCTCGACGCGGGCTCGGTCGCCTCGCCCTACCGGGAGACCGAGGCGATGGCCGACGGCTCCGACGCGATCGCGGACTGGCCGCTGCTGAACGCCCTCGTCAACACCGCGAGCGGCGCCACCTGGGTGTCGATCCACCACGGCGGCGGGGTCGGCATCGGCCGGTCGATCCACGCGGGGCAGGTCACGGTGGCCGACGGGACCGCCCTCGCGGGGGAGAAGCTGCGCCGGGTCCTGACCAACGACCCCGGCATGGGCGTGATCCGCCACGTCGACGCCGGCTACGAGCGCGCGGACGAGGTCGCCCGCGAGCGCGGCGTCCGGGTGCCCATGTGGGAGCAGAGTCCCATGGGGGAGGGGGACCCGACGCCGTGAGCTCGGCGCCGGACCCGACCACCGCCGCGGTCAGCGCGTCGTTCGACCGCATGTGGGCCGAGCTGGCCGACATCGGTCGCGACCCGGCGACGAACGGGTACCGCCGGTTCGCGTGGACCCGGGAGGACGCCGCCCTGCGGGAGTGGTTCCGCGGCGCGGCCCAGGCCCGGGGCCTCGAGGTGACGACCGACCGGGTCGGGAACCTGTGGGCGTGGTCGGCCGACCCCGACGCGGCGGTCGCGGCCGGCCGGGCGCCACTGGTCCTCGGGTCGCACCTGGACTCGGTCCCGGACGGCGGCGCCTTCGACGGCCCGCTCGGGATCGTGTCCGCGTTCGCCGCCCTCGACCTGCTCCGCCTCACCGGCGAGGACGCGGAGCTGACCCGCCCGGTCGGGGTCGTGTGCTTCGCCGACGAGGAGGGCGCCCGGTTCGGGATCGCCTGCGCGGGCTCGCGGCTGCTGACCGGGGAGCTCGCGCCGGACCGGGCCGCGGGTCTGCGCGACGACGACGGCGTGAGCCTGCCCGAGGCCATGCACCGGGCCGGCCTGGACCCGGGCCACCTCGGCCGCGACGACGAGACCCTGCGGCGCATCGGCACCTACGTCGAGCTCCACGTCGAGCAGGGGCGGGGGCTCGTGGACCTCGCGTCCGCGGTCGCGGTCGGGTCCGCGATCCGGCCGCACGGGCGGTGGCGGCTGTTCCTGCACGGGCGGGCCGACCACGCGGGCACCGCCCGGATGGAGGACCGTGACGACCCCGTGCTCCGCCTCGCCGTCGCGGTCATGGCGTCCTTGCGGGCCGCGATCGAGCTCGGTGGCGTCGCGACGATCGGGAAGGTGTCCGTCGAGCCGGGTGCGGTCAACGCGGTCGCGTCCCTCGTCACCGCGTCGCTGGACATTCGCGGGCCGCACGAGGAGGCGGTCCGCAGCATCCGCGAGGCGATCGAGCACGCGTCGGGCGTCCGGGCCGTCGAGGAGTCCTACACCGGACCGACCCCGTTCGACCCGGTCCTGCGCGAGCGCCTCGCGGCCGTGCTCGGCCACGTCCCGGTCCTGGACACCGGCGCCGGCCATGACGCCGGCGTCCTCGCCGCGGCCGGGGTGGAGAGCGCGATGCTCTTCGTCCGCAACCCGACCGGGGTCTCGCACTCCCCGGAGGAGTTCGCCGAGCCCGGCGACTGCCACCTCGGCGCCCTCGCGCTCGCCACCGTCATCGCCGAGCTGGCCGGGTGAGGTTCCGGGCGGAGCTGGCGGTCCTGCCCGGCGGGCTCGCGCGCGACGTCGTCCTCGACGTGGTCGACGGCCGGTTCGTCGCCGTCACCGCCGGTGTCCCCGCGGGCCTTCCCGCGGGCGCCGGGACCGAGCGCGTCACGCGGCTGCCGGGAATCGTGCTGCCCGGTCTCGCCAACGGGCACAGCCATGCGTTCCACCGGGCCCTGCGGGGGCGGACGAACGGCGGCCTCGGCGGTCCGGGTGCCCCCGGCGGGACCCACGGGACCGGCACCTTCTGGACCTGGCGGCGGGCGATGTACGCCGTCGCGGCGCGACTCGACCCGGACTCCCACCTGGCCCTCGCCCGCGCGGTCTACGCCGAGATGGTGCTGGCGGGGATCACGGCCGTGGGGGAGTTCCACTACCTCCACCACCGGCCCGGCGGCACCCCCTACGACGACCCGAACGCGATGGGCGCGGCGCTGGTGGAAGCGGCGCGGGACGCCGGGATCCGGCTCACGCTCCTCGACACCTGCTACCTCAGCGGCGGTCTGGCGCCGAGCGGGTACCTCCCGCTCGACGACCACCAGCGCCGGT